>JAYEKW010000217.1 GCA_034716895.1 Candidatus Neomarinimicrobiota bacterium | reverse complement strand
GCTAAAAATATTTGCCTTGTTATCGAAAAAAATTCCTGCGACTTATTGCACCATTCATACTTAACATAACACTAGGTCTTGCGTTCCTTTTTCTTGGCAGCTGGGAAAAGAATATTATTCAGGATCAAACGGTAGCCTGGAGAATTTCGGTGTAGCGATAATTGGGTGGGCGGGTCACCTACAAAATGCTGATAATCCTCGGGATCGTGACCTCCCAAAAAGGTAAAAGTGCCTTTACCGGCATTCCCGTGGATATACTTGACCTGCTCCTGACCAGGGACATCACCCATGATCACGACGTGTTTTTTGATGAGCGAACGACGGAAGCCAGTGGTTTGCCCCATAAAGCCCTTGATCACACCCACATGGTTCTGAGTAAGCATGGTGGGTACTGGATCCCATTTTGCTGAAAATTCAAACAAAGTGAAATAATCTGCTTCGGCACCGCGGGTTCTGGGTCTATTACTGGGGGGTACATCGATGTCACTATATTCGTAGACCATGGGATCAGTAATGATCTTATAATTTTCAAAAGCCAGAGTCTTCCCGTAATCCAGTTTTGATTGAGCCTGGGGATCAACCGGATCATGATCGTAGGGTTGGGCTACTATATCAACTCCCTCGGCAGACAAAGCAATATCCAGAGCGTCAGTGGCACTGCACATGGCAAATAGAAAGCCACCGTTAAGAACGTAATCTCTGATGCGGCGAGCGACTGCTTTTTTCTCTTCAGCGACACTGGGGTAGCCCCGCAATTTGGCAAAGGCTTCAAATTCAGCTTGCTGTTTCCGATACCAGGCGGCATTGCGATAACTGCGATAGAATTTGCCGTATTGCCCGGTGAAATCCTCGTGGTGCAGGTGCAGCCAATCATATTCATTGAGTTCGCCATCCAACACTTCAGCATCCCAGATCACATCGTACTCAACCTCAGCGTATTCCAGAGCCAGGGTAACAGCATCATCCCAGGGCATTTTTCCTGGAGGAGAATACACGGCTACTTTGGGAGCCTTTTCCAGAAGTACGATATCCATATTATTGGTCTCTATGGTCGCATATATATTTAGCTCAGCTCCTGGAAGTACGGTTTCAAAACGAACATCTCTCAAACGCAATTCACGAATAAGCTCGGAATAATTATCAACGAGGAAGCTGCCTCCCCGGTAATTAAGCAACCACTCAATGTCGATATCCCGTTCCAGAATCCAAAATGCGACACCATAGGCTTTGAGATGATCGGTCTGGGTCTCATCCATGGGGATGAGAATCTTCTGAGAAAAAAGGGAAGTAGCAGTTAGAACCAAAAATATTAGAATAAGTGTTAATGGTCTCTTGAAAAAGTCTCTCGCCCCCCCCCTGCGGGCAACTTCATGCGGGCAGGAAACGTGTGCAGAGCGACGTATCGAGCTTGTCGAAACGACGCAAAGTGCAGTATTCTTAGCAGCTTGGATTGTTTTTCCAGATATGGTTGTGTTTCTGATTGCTGTTGAGTTGATATCTAGTTTTCCTTTATTGACTTATTATCGTGGTTGTGCCTGGATCAACATTATCGATGGGCGCTGGGCAGGCCGTAAACAGTTTGCTTCAATCATACTTTCGCAAAGACCAGGAAGGACGATTTTCATGACCCTGCGCCTTTGCAGTCTGCGAGGGGTAAAAGGAGAGTATTGACTCATGAGCCATCTCCGATGAGGGTGCGTAACCTGATCCGCAGCTCCTGGATACCCAAATATCCCGAATGCTCCACGATGACCTCTTCATAATAAGGAATGGCTGCTTGGGGGTTCTGGTCAGCAAATTGGTGTTGTTCACCACGCCAGATCAGCACATTGGCTCGCCATTCTGATTCCAAAAAAGTCTGTAGAAAACGATCCATCTCACCCACTGCTTCCTGACGTCTTCCCAACGCCAGCAGGAGTTGGATCACCCGTACCGATGCTTCATCAGCAATGGTGTCGGCATCACCTTGAATCTCCATTAATTGATCAATCGCTTCAGATAGTTTATGCTGGCCGATCAGGCGCTCAGCTTTTAGATAGCTTAACAGTTGGAGATCATCTTCTGCTCCGTTACCCTCAAACAGAGCCATCAGTTCCAAACCATCGTTAAAGATGGGGGCAGTTGGCGAAGCTGCTCCACTAAGATTAAGCAGCTCCCGCTTCAAGGCGGGTAGATCGCCCTGATGGATTAAAATCTTTATCCGTGAAGCGATGATCCGTGCATCATCTTCATCCAGATCGAGCTTATCGGTGAGAGTGCCTAATGCACGGATGGCTTTGGTTGTATCCCCACGTACCAGCCAGGCATCAACCAACCGATTTCCAGCTGACAATCTCAACTCTCGTTCTCGCGTATTCACAAAAACATTTTGAAATCCCCGAATAGCGCGATCCACATCACCACTAACGGTCAGTTGTAATTCAGCTACATAAAAAGAAGCCCGGAAAGCCTCGCGGGTTGCCGGAAGCAAGGTTTGTAAACTATCATACAGTTTCAAGGTTCGATCCAGGGAAGCATCCTTCCCTGTCACAAATTGAACATCCAAAGCAAGGAACTGATTCCCTTTAAAGTAGCCGCTTAGTGAATGGTAAGCTGCCCTTGATTGCAGACGGTGTTTATAGGTTGAGGCTAATTTTAAAAGCGCCTCGCCAGTTTGGCGCTTATCACGGCTGTTGGTTGAAATAAACATATAGAGATCAGCAGCCGCCCCCCAGGCATGTTCCGCCGTCAAATCATCAGCGATGGCAAACACATCTTTCATTGAGTTACTCACCTTGGAAGAGAGCACCGTATGAACACATCCCACATACTGTTTCTCATGCAAAAGCAGTTTGGCTTTGGCCAACAAAACAGCCTGATGGGTACCGGGCAGCAACAGGATCTCATCAAAACTCTCATTGATCAACTGAAAAGCACCATCATTTTCAAGTAGGCGGATCAGCTGATTGGATATGTGATCCAGCATGCCGGGATTCTGATCCAGATGAGCAAGATATTCTTTTCCGGCTCGTTTATAGTTGTGCTTGGCTGCATGAATGCGAGCCAGATCGTAGGCAAAGACTGTTTGATCATTCAGTGTGATCCTACCGTCGGTGAGCAGCTGAATGGCAGCATCGGTGGCGCCAGCCTGGAGCATGGCATTGGTTACCGAAGTATACGTAAAACGATCTTTGTTCTTCCGTTGAATGAGACCTTCCCAGTCACTGATGGCCTCTGTTTGCCGATCAAGCAGATATAATAGTCGTCCCCGATCGGCTGCCAGGCGTGTATTCCCGGATTGGGTCTTGAGCAGGTCATCCAGGATTTGAAGCAGGGTTGGAGCATATTCCTTGCCTGGCATGAGCCGACTCACCTGAAAATAGAGATTACTTTTTTTAGGATTTTTGTACAATAATTCCAGATACAAATCAACGGCTTCCTCGGTTTTCCCCAATCTCGCTAAAGTGGCCGCCCGCTGTTCTAATTTGCGATCTGGAGATGAAGTCCTTCGGAAAGATGATTGGGCTTCGATAGTCCCTGGATAGACGAGTATTGCCAGCATAAATATCGCAAACAAGTAGACTTTTTTTATGCTATGTGCGTGTTTATTCATTCAGTTCTGCTTCCAGGCGATTGAAGTATTCTCTGATCAAGGCTTGCTCTTCCCTGCTATAACCTTGTTTCAGGCTAAAGATCAATTCTTCATAGAGGATGTTGCGGGCTTCTCCCAGGTCTTCCGGTAAAGCCCCGCTGCCCAACCAAAAAGGATTTTGTCCGGCGGTCTCTGATTTCCGTTTTTTGCTGAAGTCCCGTTTGGTGGCGGAGCGTTGGGCATCCAGCAGACGACTGAGAATACGCTCCTGCTGTTCATGGATCTTCTGTGATGGTCGTTTACGCTTGAGTTCCTTGGCAACTGCTTCCATTTCTTCACCAATTTTGCCTAGGTCTCCCAGCATACGTGAATCAGAACCCATTCCATTTTCTATTTGAGACAATGCTTCACGGAGCTGCAACTGTTGTCGGGCCAGCTGTTGCATCATGGAAGGACTGCCCATGCCTAACTGCATCATAGTTTGCTGGTTAAGCCCTTGCTGTTGACCAGCCATCTGCATCAGTTGCTGCATATAATCACCGAAGCCACTGGCTTCCCCGGATTGTTGTAGAGACTCCATGGAATTGGCCAACTGACGAGCCATTCTATTCAAACTTTCACGGGCGGCCGCCTGCGCTTGTGATGATTTTCGGGGATTCCGGGCTTCCAGCTGTTCGATAGCCTCCTGCATCCTGGCCTGAACTGATCCCATGGATCGACCCATACTTGGCGAGACTGCAAAGGTTTTATTGCCTAGCTCCTGGAGATCTGCTGATAATTGTCGGAGTCCCTGCATGAGTCCCATTTGGGAATCAGCATACTCTCTGAGTAAGGAACTTTGGCGAGAGGTTTGGGCTGTAGGCTTTTCCAATGCTTCCTGCGATTGTGAAAGACGCAGCGTTTTCAGTAGCGCTGAGCGAAATTCGGACATGACCTCTGACATCATCTGCTGCTGCATATTCATTTGCATCTGGCTTGACTCAGAGGCCATCTGGCGCAGTGATTGAGCGGCTTTTTCTGCAGGAGGTTGTGCTTGTGACATCTGCCCCTGCTGCAGGTGGGAAGCGGCCTGTTCCAAATTTTCACTGATCTGCTCCTGGTTCATTTGTTCCTGCAGGTCCTGGACCCCCTCTGATGATAGATCTTCATTTTCATTCAGCATATTCTCAAGCTCTTCAGCTGTTTCCTGAGCCTGGTCAAAGTCATCGGCAATCTGTTGTTCCTGCTGAGCCGCATCAGTTGCTGGATCATTCTCCAGATCTGAAGTCAAATTCTCCTGCCGCTCAGCCAGATCATTAAGTCTGGTGGTCAATTCATCGATTTTCTGTTCAATTTCCACTTGCTTGAAGATCTCCAGGGTTCGTTCAACGCTTTTCTGGAAATCTTCCATGGCAACTTGAAAATCCTCCAGGGCAGTTTCCATTTCACGGGGATCATCCTGTTCCATGGCATTCTGCAGACGTTCCATGGCTTCTCTAAGTTCAGGTGTGATCAACTGCTCCATCAGTTGCTGCAGTTCGGAATATTTATCCAGGGTTTCATCACTCATCAGGTTCTGGTCTTCGGCTGCATTCATCATTTCATCAAGTTGCTGGCTGATCTTCTCCAGTTGATTTTTGAGCTGTTCGACCTGTTCCATGGCTTCATTGGCTTCCTGCTGTTGTTCCCAGGACAGATTCGGATCCTTTTGAACTTCCAGAGCCAGTTCATCGACCTTTTCACGTATCTCCTTGACTATTTCGAGTACATCCTCCTGATCTTGCTTAACCTGTTCATTCCCTTGAGCCAGCTCCTGGAACATCTCATCCAGGGAAGGGAGCCGAGCTAACCACTTTTTACTGGATGCCTGGTGTGGGCCATCTACCGTATTGTTATCCCAAACTGTGAACCAGTACAGGATCGCATCTTCAGGCATAATGCTGATCTGGTTCAAGTCCCAGCGATAATTGAATTCCAGAGACGCCAGATCGGTTCGGGGAAGGGCAATGTTTTGAGTATAGGTTGAGCTATCTCCCATGAGATAGTCGGGATGCTGGATCTGATAGTTGAGTTCAAGCCGGGAAAAACCAAAATCATCGTCCAGTTTCAGGCGGATCGGGATCAACAGATTCTCGCCGATGATCACGTCCTGCCCCGGTACCATTACTCTGATCAAAGGAGCCCCGTCGGTGGCGACATACACCGGATAGACCAGGGGATCCAGATTGGAAATGCCTTCATCATCGATGAGCTCAAACCAGATCTGATCCGATTCCTGAAGGGTGAATCCTGTTTTGAACCGATGACCATCCAGTTGCACCTGACTGGCCCCGGCTGTAGAAAAATGGAGCTTAGCTGACGCGATTTCCTTAGAGGTCAGCCCTTCAATAGTGATCCTGGATCCTTTGAATCCACTGATGTCCATAATATCCCGTGTATAGATCTCAGCCGGTAAGCGGGTATATGCCGGAGGTCTGATCCGGACAGTGAGATCCTGAACCAGGGGTCGATTAATGACCTTGATGAGCAAAGGAGTTGATTCAATGGTTTTCCAGGGTTCCCAGGGTCGTTGATTGGATACTTGCGCAATCACTTCCATGCTGTGCATGACATGCTCCAGGGGGAAGGAGAACTGTTGATCGTTTACCATAATGGGATAGCTATTGGTGTCTTTTCTGGTTTGGATGACCATTTCGATCTGATCCACCTGGCGGCCGTTGATCCGGCCCTTGATCAACAGTGAGTCTCCTGCCAACACGTGTTCTGATGTAGTTTGTAAGAACAGGCCAAGGGGCAGCGGATAATCAAACTTGATCTCTGGTTGACTCAAACGCACAATAGCAGCATTCGTATTCTGGAAATTTATCATATACAGTAATAGCAGGATTCCAACTCCCACAGAACTACGCCTTAAATATGATTTTAGCTTATTTCGTGGAAACAGCAGATTTCGGGGGACTTGTTCAATGACCTTTATTCCGGATTGGACTGCAGCCGTATGCAGACTGGTTGATATGCCATCCTGGGTTTCCATACTGTTCAGTTGAACTGCATTCAGAACCCGGTCACCTACTTGAGGAAGTCTGTCACCAATGAGTTGAGCCAGCTGTTCCGGGCTGGTTTCCCTGAGTCGTTGGCCTTTGAGAAGCCAATAGAAGATCAGGATTCCCGCCAGGGTTAGACCAATAGTCACTCCCAGAATAGTGAGGAATGTCAGCTTTAATTGAGGATCAAAATAGCGGAAACTTTCCAACCAGATAAAAGTACTTATCAGAACTGCCATCACAATAAATGCGAATAGCCCAAGGAAGGCACCTTTGCCACGAGCATTGCTTTCGGCATGGATCCCTAGTTCAAACAAACTTGAATCAGTTAAGCTCGGGTTTGATCTGTTGTGTGTGTTGGATTTTGTCATTGGATCAGTGGGTGAAAGCATAAATTAAGATGTTCGTCCCCATCTCCAGGGCTGCCTGATGTTTTTGCTCACCGTCCTGGTGAACTTCAAGATCCTCCCAGCCATCACCCAGATCACATTCATAGGTGTAGAGAACGATCATGCGACTGTTGTGAAACAGAGCCAGTGCCTGAGGTGGTTTCCCGTCATGCTCATGGATCTTGGGAAGGCCCTGGGGAAAGGAATAATAGCTACTGAAAACAGGATGGTCATGAGGCAGCTCCACCCACTCTTTTTTGGGAAAGACCCGTTTCATCTCCCGCCGAAAGGATTCGTTTAAACCATAGTTATCATCAGCATGCAAAAATCCACCAGTCGTGAGAAAATCACGCAGTTTGTAGATCGCTTCGTTACTGAATTTGAGATTACCATGACCGGTGAGGTACAGGTAGGGATGATTAAAGAGGTCAGCATCGGTGAGCTTGACCCGGTATTCCTGGGGATCGATCCTGATATTGGTGTTGTCTGCAATAAAGTTGATCAAATTGGGTAATGAGCTGGGATTGGCATACCAGTCACCCCCACCACCATATTGAAGGCGGGTGATGTGCAAATCCTGGGTCAACAAGCTGGAAAAGCAGAGCAGAGTTGAAATGAATATCTTAACTAGCATCTCGCTTCACCTGTCTCCCACCCTCGCTTCACTTTAGCCATCTCTATCCATTACCTATTACTTAATTCACTTATTACTTAAATCTAAATGACTTCCCTGATCATCCAGACCCCGATAACCACGGAAATGGTAATGATCAATAGCAACGATATCATTTCCATAGTCGATCAAAGTAATGGCCGAGTTTGTTAAAGCAGAGTGCTTTCTTAATGCAATTCGCAGCTTCGTAATGAATAATATTTTGACACGAATGCCACAAATATGACGATCTCGCAAAGACGAATGAGGATATACTGACAAAATTATTAAACTGGTCATGGATAGCCGTAAGAATCTATAGTTCTCATAGCGCGGAGTGTAAGCTCTTTTGACATGAAGGCGCAAAATGGCTCAACTCCACTTAGTGTCTTGGTGGCTATTTCTGACAATATGTATTCGACTATGGGCCGCTTTAATACTTGAGACGCGCAGCTGGAACTGAAAATGGTATAACTCGTCCCGACCCACGATTAAGCTGTAACGTTGATTTAATTCAGATTATATTTGCGCTACATCAAACCCATTGGTTCAGGGAGTTTTTTTGTGTGCTATGTCACAACTTTTCGGATCAAATTTAATATTTTCGCTTGTCACTAACAACTATGGAGGATAAAAGGATGAATACCATCAAATCAAAAGGAATGTACTGGTCAGTATTGCTAAGTGTCATACTGCTGGCCATGCCCATGTGGGTCATGGCAAATGATGCCAGTACACCGGATATTCAACAGCTGAAGCAGATCAGACAATTACAGAACCAGAGTACAATTGTCAGAAATCTGGATGCCAACACGAATCAAGTAAGTGCCACGCCGGAGCAGGAACGCCTGCTCAGATTGACCAAGGCGCTTACCAGGGCCACTGGGCAACAAACCCCTGATCTGAAAAAAAGCTATCGGCTGAATCTGGGAGAGCAGGATTTGCAGGTTCCTCAAATCAATCGAATTGCTTCTCGGGAAGTGATTTTTAATCAGGGTGTATTGAGTGCGGTTCCTGGTATGGAGTATTTTAATTTTATGGCCGGCATGAACAGTCCCGATTCCATGGGCATGGATGTTCGTATCACCGGTAATGAGGGCACCAACTTTGGTAGCGAAGGTGCCGGTTGGATCGATCCAAGTCTTCTGCTTTATTTTGCGAGCATGGGCACTCTGGATACAGTCCTCATGGTTCCACCGAATGACGACCCATCGACGACCTGGGGAAGTGTTTCATGGGAATTAAATGGATACCAACCTTTAGCTGTCGGTAACATTTTCGTTGTCTATACACGTACGGGTGGAATGTATGTTGCCCTGGAAGTCACCAGCGTGGACGCGTGGGGACAATATTTTGAGTTTGATTACATCATTCAGACCAACGGTAGTAACGAATTTGAAGGTGGCATGATCGATCCGCCCACTGAGTTTGACATGACCGTGAATGGTGAATATGCTGATACACTTGAGATTGGCTCTAATCCCTATTTCGAGATCATGCTTGATGGAGCTCCCTATGGTGAACTCATGGTTTTTTGGGATGGCAATCATAACGGAACCTGGGATGACGGGGATGTGGCCATTGAGATGTATGAGTTCATGGACAATGATGAACATGATGAAGATCCAGCAGATGGGATCTTCGGATTCACCTATACTGATGAAATGGCCGATGGTATAAACTATCTGGCTGATGATCTGGTCTTCGTGGCATTCCAAGCCATGAATATGGCAGAAGTTGCCGTAACATTTTACAGCCTGCCAACGCCCTTCTCAGTTTCTGGAACTGTTTGGGAGGAAACCGGGATCACTCGTGATCTGGTACCTTTGAGTGGAATCGTGGTTTGGGCATCCTATGAATGGGATGATTCTCCCAGCATTATTGGTGTAACGGATGATATGGGCGCTTATCATCTTGACCTGCCTGATACCGGATTTGTGATGGTTGGATCAGCAGATCACCTCATGATGACCGATGGTTTGATCGCCATCCCGGAGATGCATCCGGTATTGGTCACGGGACATGAAGTGGATTATGACTTCATTTATGATGAACCCAGCAGCGTTATTCAGGGCTATGTCTATGATGATGCAGGCTCGCCAATTGTTGGAATTCAGATCGATGCTCATGCAGAGGAATCAGGGTTTTCCGCCATAACAGATGAATCAGGCTTTTACAGCATGGGTGTTATGCCAGGCTATTATCACGTACAGGTTGACTGGTGGTCATTACCACAACCATATATGCTGCATCATGGTGCACAGATTGATATCGAAGACGGTGAAGTCGTGGAGCAGGATTTCTATCTGATATCCACCAATAGCATGATTGCCGGAATCGTTTTGATGGATGGAATGCCCTATCCGGAGGCCATGGTATGGGGTGACCACCCTGATTATGGCTGGTCTGCTACCATAAGTGATGAAAATGGTAATTACCTCCTACCTGTTTTCGACGGTGGTAACACCCTGTACCACCTGGGAGTTCACGTACCCGATATGCCAAATGTTGTTCAGGTCAGTGACAACCATGATGTTCCAGCTGGAACAGATGATGAGATCATTTCGCTTGAAACGTTATATGGTGGTATTTTTGGTTACTTCATTAATGGTGAAACCAACGAACCGATCATGGATACCTGGGAAATAGGCATGATGCTCCGCGACGTTATCACTGGCATGGAATTTCATACTGGTCCAAATCCTGAAGGATACTACGAAATGTGGATCCCGGATGGTCTATATGAAATCATGGCCGGCGGTATGAACTGGCACATGGAAGATGCGGATACACTTCTGATAGACGGTGCGCAAGTTGAATATGACGTGATCCTATGGCCCGTTGGCGTTGATACCTTTGTTGAAGGTTATGTCTTTGACCAACTTGGCGCTCCCATTATGGATGCTGAGGTCATGATCGGTAATGAAGGTTGGGGAGCCATGGAATACACCGATGAGAATGGCTTCTATCATATTAATGCACCTTACGGCTTCTATATGATGTATGTCTATGCTGATGGTTTTATGGAAGAGTGGAGTGAATTAGATCTTAACGACGGTTTTGTTACTGACTTTAATTTCTACCTCACACCTTTCATGGTTGATGGTGCCATTGCTGGTATGGCTTATGATGCTGGATCCGCCGCCCCGGTCAGCGGTGCAAACGTCTATATCTATGCTGATGAAATGGGCTGGGTTAACTATACCGATGAGTATGGTGAATTCTGGTTTGACATGCCTAATGGCGAATACGATATGGTCATTGATCATTATGATTATGCCATCTTCTGGTATGATGACATTGTGGTAAATAATGATACAGTCTATGTAGATGCTCCCATGTCCTTTTTGGATGCCGGCTTGGAAGGCTATGTCTATGATGACGAAACTAATGAACCTATCTGGGACGCCGAAATAGTCATCGTCAGCACCGTAGATTCCACTGGATTCTGGGGCTATACTGATGAATTCGGTTACTATAGTATTCCCGCTTTAAATGGTGAATACCAGGTCTTTGCCAGTGCACCGGGTTACGATGGTGCCCAACTGGGCATGGTCACAATTGCCGATGCCTGGGCCTACCTGGATATCTATCTGGGGACCCATCAGTTTGCCACGGCACCTGAGATTAACTTTATCATTGATCAGCCCAACGATCAAGGTCGTCAGGTTCGTATGCAATTCTGGCCTGGTGGTCTTGAGTGGGGTTCCTTCACGGGTTATAGTATCTGGCGGTTGACCAATACACCCATGGGCGAGATCGTTGATTTTGTGGATTATATTCCCAATCATGATCTGGAAGCCTATAATCTGGTTGCACCAACCCTGGTTGACTCCAATGCTTATACCAGTCCTGATCAATATCTCACTGGATTTATGGTAACGGGTCACTGGGATGTTCACGGCTATGTCGATGGTATGCCCGGTGTTGGTTATTCTATTGACAATATTCATCCTGGTGTTCCTGGTACGCTGGCACTCCTCAGTACTGGAGCAGCCGGTGTAGAGATTGGCTGGGAAGCCAGTATGGCAGATGACTTCCAGTATTTTGAAGTCTATCGCGCAACCAATCCTGAATTCACTAATGCCACTTTGACGCAAACACTGGATATTATGTTTGCCGATGGTGATGTCAGTGTTGGTCAGACCTACTACTACATGGTTGCAGCCGTTGATGCCAATGGCAATATCGGTGAGGGCACCAACGTCATTTCGACCTCCATCGTTTCTATTGATGATGCCGAACTGTTGCCGACGGCTTTTGGCCTCACCCAGAACTATCCCAATCCCTTCAATCCGACCACGACTATCGAGTTTGCGCTTCCCCAGGCTGCTCATGTCTCACTGGAGATCTACAACCTCCTGGGTCAAAGGGTGCGAACGCTGGTAAGCGGCTATATGCAAGCCGGCTATATCAACACCAGCTGGGATGGTTTGAATCAGAATGGTCAGGAACTAAGCAGTGGTACGTATATCTATCGTCTGAAGACAGCTGATCTGTCCTTCACGAAGAAGATGGTGCTGATGAAATAGTTCCGTAATTTATATCGAATTACAGGGTTAAAAGGTAGAGCCGCAAGATCTTGCGGCTCTACCTTTTTACACCGTGTTATTCATTGACTGAGGAGGCCTCATCAGCTACTTTCGGCCGCTTCAATTTCATCCCATAATCTTGGGAAGGAAAGATTTGATAACAGAGACACAGCCAGGGGAACAATTCCCCGTTAAATTGGTAGATTGATAACATGAAATTGCTATTGGCGACACAGAACAAACACAAGGTAGATGAATTGACGCGTCTCCTGGAGCCCTACGCTCTGAAAGTGGTGTCCCTGCTTGACTATCCCGAGATTGGCGAGATCATTGAAGATGGATCCACTTTAACAGCAAATGCCCTGATCAAAGCCAGGGCCGGCTATGCCCACTGCGGACTACCCACCATCGCTGATGATACCGGTCTGGCCGTAGATGCCTTGAATGGTGCACCTGGTGTCTATGCCGCGCGCTATGCCGGTGAGCATGTCACCTATGACCAGAATGTTCAGAAAATGCTGGACGAGCTGCAGGATATTCCCGCAGATAAACGCCAGGCTCAATTCCAAACCGCCGCTGTTTTCTTTGACGGCGAGGACACGGTCACAGCTCTGGGTGAAGTGGCTGGTTTTATCACTGAAACGCGCCAGGGAAATTCTGGTTTCGGCTATGATCCCATCTTTTTTGTCCCTGAAAAACAAAAGACCTATGCTCAAATGAGTTTGGCAGAAAAAAATCAACTGAGTCACCGTCAACGGGCTTTTGAGAAGCTTTTGAAAAAATTACAACAAACCCATCATGCATTTAATGCGGAGCTGCAGCAATTAGAATCCTAAGCTAGTCTTTCCTCCCATCCTCAATGGAGACAAACCGGGCTTTACCTAACTAACGTGAGAACGATAGCAGCACTCATATTATCCCTTTTTACTCTTTGGCCTGCCTATGGTCAAACGGAAGAGGTGCGCCCAGATCGACCCACCTTCTCCATCAGCGCCACATTTTTCCAACCAGCCAGCACACCCCTGTTCAGTTCCGGTAAGCAAGGCCTCTTCTTTAGCGATACGTCACTTTTTCTGGCCTCACCCATGAGCGAGATCGCTCTCAACTCGATCAAGACCACATTGCTCATGGACAGTACCGCCACTTATTTCACCTTGGCCCAAATGATGGATGGAAAACCAATTGGTATTCCCACAGTGATCAGCATCGATGACTATATCAGTTTGAGTCTAGACCATAACAAAACCAAACTCTTTAAAAAGATAGCCACGGGACGTTTACAGGCAGAAGCATCCTCGGACGGCTCTCAATCATTCGAACTGATCGGTGCGGATATTGCGGGACAACGCGTTTCACTACGGGTTCGGGGAAATGTAAATATTACTGGAAAGCTGCGCAGTGAAGACCGTTCCCAGACCACCAACGTGAACAACCAGCAACAATCAAACACATTCCAGATCGAGCAAAAGCAGGCTTTCAAGATCGAAGGTAAGATCGGGGACCGAATCAGTATCCAGGTGGATCAGGACAGTGAACGGGATTTTGACTTCGAGAATAATATGGAGATCTATTATAATGGCAATGAAGATGAGATCATCCAGCGAGTGGAAGCCGGGAATATTTCTTTAAGCCTGCCCGGTACCAAGCTGGCCATGTTCTCCGGTCAAAGCAATGGGTTGTTTGGATTGAAAGCCCTGGCCAAGATCGGTCCATTGGATATCACCACCATTGCCTCTCTGGAACGTGGTCGCAAAGAAAAATTATCATTCAATAGTGGTAGCTCAGAAGCAGCAGAGATCACCATAGAGGATTATAACCGACGCACCAATACTTATTTTTACATCAATCATTTTTATCGTCGCAAAGCCTATCCCTTGAATGACCAGGGTCAGTATGTTCTTACGGGTCGTACGGTCCAGACTATTCGCGTTTATAAATACTCCTCATTCAATCCGGGCAATGAGGTCACCAACTATGCCAGGATATATGATTACCCCGAAACAGATTCAGCGGCTGTCACTAGTCGTCAGGTTATTCAACTAAAGCAGGGTGTGGATGAAGATTTTATACTCTATGAGGATCTGGGCGTAATTCGTCTAAATACGGCTGTACAGTCCAATGAAGTTCTGGCCATTGCCTATCGTGATACCTTTATTAATACCGCCGATATGAGTCAAACCAACTTGGTCGTTCCGGAATACGATCCAACATACGGTGAAATGTGGAGCTATCAGGAGGGTAGTGATATTGCCCTGGGGACACCGGGTACCGCTGATACGCTTGATCTGAAAATGATTAAACCCGATGACGCGCTTCCTGGTCAGGAATCATGGGACCTGGAATGGAAAAACGTTTTTTATCTCAAGACGAACTCCATCAACAAAGAAGGTTTTGATCTGAAGATTCGCAGGAGTCTTGGTGGTGAAGGTGAAGAAATCGCTGAAGACGGAACGCCCTTTCTGCAACTGTTCGGACTTGACCAAACTGGAGTGGGTGCTGAAAGTGAACCAGATGGCATTATGGATCTGGATTATGAGAATATCCTCAACCTGAGGCGAGGTGAGTTGATCTTCCCCTTTCTTTATCCGTTTAGAGCAGATACAGCGGTAACAGGACAGGAAAATTGGAAAACAAACTCACGAGGACTCCCCCTGGGAAATGGCGGAAACCCGAACCTGGTGGCCTATCCTGAATATCAGAGTAATTCTTTTTATGATAATGCGCCCAACATCTCCGACTACAACAAAGACAGCAAGTTTCGCATGCATGTCACCTACGCCAACCAGAGTTCAACCTTTAATCTGGGTTTCAATGTCATCGAAGGCTCTGAAGAAGTGACCCTGAATAATGTTCCGCTGGAACGGGGACCTTCCCGAGATTATACCATTGATTATTTTACCGGTCAACTCGTTATCCTGAATGAAGCAGCCCTGGCTCCCGGTGCTAAACTGGATATCAAATATGAGCTGAATGAGTTTTTCCAACTGGATAAAAAGGTGATCATGGGTGGCCGGGCAGAAATGAAGTTTGGCAAGGATAAGAACTCATTTATCGGATTGAGTGCCATCTATTTTTCCAAAAGCAGTATTGATGAAAAGGTACGGGTGGGCAAGGAGCCCATGGAAAACTTTATCTGGGATCTAAATACCAAGATCACCCGTGATCTACCCTGGTTAACGCGCGGGTTGGACTGGCTGCCACTGTTAAAAACAGACTCAAAATCCAACGTGACCTTCACCGGAGAGATCGCTCAGGTTATTCCCAATCCCAACACATCGGTGAATGAGAAGCTGGGGGATTTTGGCGTGGCTTACCTGGATGACTTTGAAGGGAGTCGCCGGGTTGCCCAACTTAGTATTATCCGTGGTGCCTGGGGCGTTGCCTCAATTCCAGTAGATGGCACCGGGCGGGACAACCGGGAGCGGGCTTTCACCTATTGGTATAACCCCTATAACCGCATTCTCACCAAACAGATCTGGCCCAATAAAGAGACCAGTGCCCAAGCCCAGAATGATGTCACTGATATTCTGGTGTTGAATGTCGTCCCGGATTCCTCATTCGCTGTGCGTGACCAGGGAGCAGCTCCTGGAACAGCCTGGGGTGGTGTCATGCGTGGATTATCATCTGGCTACTATGATCAATCCGAATCCAAATTCCTGGAAATGTGGGTCAAGGGAGATCAAGGCCGACTGCATATCGATCTGGGCTTTATCAGTGAAGATTTACAGCAAGAAGGCCAGGAATGGACCGTGGATATTCTGGACCAAACCGTCACCAAAGGGTATGGCCACCTGGATACTGAGGATATCTCTTCCCAGGTCTTTCCTTCTGGAGATGGCTTTGTGGAAGACGAAGAAGATGTTGGTCTGGATGGCCTTGATGGACGGGACCCGAAATTTCCAGTAGCTGAAAGCTATACCAAGTATGGCTGGCATCACCCGGCCTGGGACAAATATGATTTTGACCCGAAACCGCAGGATGGTTCAGCCATCAACTATCGGCACATCAACGGTACAGAAGGTAACCTCAAGATCGAAGGGGGTACTTATCCAAACACTGAAGATCTGAATAATGATGGCGCTCTGGATACGCGTAATGCCTATTTCACCATCGATGTTGATCTGTCTGGAAATGAGTATATCGCCGGCCGCACACGCTTCAGCGACAATACGGAAACCGGTTGGAAACTGATCAGTATTCCCCTGACCGTATTTGAAGCTACCGGTGATAAACCTGAGTTGGCTCTGTGGTCCCAGATCAAATTCGCCAGACTATGGATGGATGAGGTTCCCATGGGCGGTGCTGCCCTGCAGATCGCTACCGTTGATATTGTTGGAAACGACTGGCAGGAGCGTGGTGTTTTTTCTCAGTATGATGGTATTGAGTCAGTTGTCAATGATTCACTGCACGGTACAATCAATGTCATGGTGATCAATACAGAAGATAACTCGAGCCGCTATAATGCCGAAGCCATTCCCGGTAGCTATACTGCACCACCGGATGGCGTAGAAGGAATTCTGGATCCCATCACCCAATTGAGGTCCAAGGAACAATCACTGGTCATTAGAGCTGATGACCTGGAACCAGGCTACTCCATTGTAGCAGACAAGCAATTCCATGGTGCTAAAGCCAAAGATTTTATCCATTACAAGACCATGAAGATGTTCGTACACGGTTGGGATCGAACCCGTGGAGGTAGTTATGAAGCCAGTTTTTCAGACTATGCCCTGGAAAATGGATCTGAGTTGGAGTTCTTTTTCCGTTTTGGGGAAACTGATAACGATTTCTACGAGATCAGACGCCCCATATATCCCGGTTGGGATGAACGGAATCACCTCGAAGTGAACATGGCGGATCTGGCTAATTTCAAATTGGCACTGGAGGACTCAGTCTTCATTATCAAGACCATCTATTTCGAAGATGTGCATGATGAAGGTGCTGAAGATCCAGATAGCACCGTTTATGATACACTTTACTGGGCTGACCTGCCCATTGATCTGAAATATGCCACCCGGCAACTACCTGATGGCAGCTCCATAGCGGTCAAGGGTAAACCATCGCTTTCCCGGGTTAAGATCCTGAAAACGGGCTTCAAGAATCTCTCCGACCAAAAAATGAGTGGTGAGATCTGGCTGGACGAACTGCGCCTCAGCGATGTTGAAAAGAATACGGCGACTGCCTATCGGGCAAATGTGAGCCTGCAGTTTGCGGATATTGCCAAGATCAATATGGATATTCAACGGGATAATGCTGATTTTCACAATGTTCAACAGCAATTTGGAAGTGGTGATAATTCTGTGGCCGCCAATATCAGTGGTAGCTTATCAGCCCATAAATTACTCCCGGATTCATGGGGTCTGAACATCCCGATCTCACTTTCATACCGGCAGAGTGAGAAACAACCCAAGTATATCAAGGGCAGCGATATCAGGATCGCCGATCTGGATCCGTCCCTACAGGATACTTTGGAAACCATGACCCTGCGCAACCAGTCCTATAGTTGGAATATGTCACTCTCTAAAAAAGTGAAATCAGAACACTGGCTTCCCAAATACACCATCGATAACATGAATTTCAAGGTGGGTGGCAACAAAAGCAATGCTTCCAATGCTCAAAAAAGTGCCCAAACCTCAGAAAAAATGGATGGCAGTTTCGGTTATAAGGTCAATCTTGGAAATAACTTCAAGGTGGCTCCGTTTACCTTTATGGAATCTGTTCCTGTTATTGGTGAAGCCCTGGCCGCCACAGAGATCGGATATCTACCGACCAATGTCGGGTTTGATGCTTCCATGGTGGAAAATAAAGCCTCCAGTGTTTTTCGGAATCCCAACGCAACGCCGTTGAAACCCACTCATCAGTTGAGTATGAGTCGCCGCTATAATATTGACTGGAGTCCCTTCAACACGGTCACAGCGAAATTCAATGCTAATATGTCCAACAATCTGGATAGCCTGAAGGATCGTAAAGAAGATATCCTGCAGAATGCCGATTTTGGTCATCTGGGGAATTACAAAGAGACCTACTCCCTCAACTGGAGTCCAAAAGCTCTGAAAATGCTCTCTCCGTCATTTTCCTACTCATCCAATTTTTCAGCTACGGACAAGATCAATATTGATCAACCTGGTCTCGATCTCAATGTCAGCGCCAACACATCTGCCAATATGTCTGTCACTATTTCAGAAATATTTGGGTTGGTTCATAAGCCGGAATCCGCTAAAAAATCCAGCAAGACCAGAAAGAACACAACTCCCCAACGGGGTCGGGGTCGGAAAGCTCCCAAGCAGGATCAGGAAGAACCGCCTGAGGAAAAGCCGGGAGACAAAGACGAAGAATCAGCTGAAAAATCATTAAGCCTGACCAAGTTGTTGGACTTCACCTATAATACTCTGGATAGGATCGATCCGATTTCCATGAATGTTACCCAGGGACGACGTAGTTCAAATCTACGCCAGATAACCTCTCTGGACACTGTGGCAGTCTTCCGGGAAGGAGACACTACCGGCGTGGCTGACTCACTGGTATTGCAGGTACAGGAAATGGATCTGGCTACGATTGGCTATGGTTATCGGACAGGCTTACAGTTGGGTAGCAATTTCTTGAATCACCCCGATGCCACAAACCCCATAGCCACTGGAAATGATGTGAACCTGACGATGCGTTCCGGTCTTAAGATCACCAAGACCCTGACCACAAAATTGACTTTTACGTTGGGGCAAAACCAAAGCTTATCCAACAAAAGTCAGGGTGAGGTGATCAAGACCAAGATGGATTTTCTGCCCAGTGGTAGTCTTTTTGGAGTCCCCAAAAATGAACTGAGTTCATTTGGTTCAGCCGGACTTCCCCTCCCCTCATTTAACATGCGTTATTCAGGTTTAAAGAATATTGAATGGCTTAAGAAATTCATCACCGGCGCCAGTTTGGATCTTAACTATTCCGGCAAGAAGAATGTGAGTCAGGAAAAAGGGATCATCACCGGTGAAACCTATTCTGTAGCATTTTCTCCCCTGGTCGGGCTAAGTATTCAAGGGAAAAAGAACATTAATGCTTCTGTAAATTTCAGTCTTACCAAAAACATAAACAATACCATCAGTGTTACCGAGTTAACGACTTCAAAACAGACCTTTAACCAATCATTAAATGCCAGCATGTCCTATTCTCATCGCGGTGGCATGACCATACCGCTCCCGCTCATGGAGGATAAGTATTTGGAGAACAACATCGATTTCAGAGTAGAGATATCCTATACTGATGAACAGGAATATACAGGTAGTGAGAGTTTAGAAGGGGTTGAATTTGGGGAAGGACGCTATACAAAATCACTTTCGGCGCGTCCCAGTATCCAGTACAGCTTTACAGATAAGGTTTCCGGCAGTATTTCCTACGAATATCGGATCACTGATACACGGGAACATGGTCGGAAAGATGTGGGTGATTTTCAATTTGGTGTAAATATTCAGATCAAGGGGTAAGGTGTTATGGCTGCTTTTTTTACAACGAACCAACCGAAAATAATGAATATTACAAAATATCTGTTCCCATTTATTGGTGGGGATGGTTTTGGTCGTTTTGTTGCGGTTGCATTTCTGACCCTGACAATAGCTACCCCATTATCAGCCCAGACTGGTTTTGATGCTGACCGGGCTTTTGATGACCTGGTAGCCCAATGTGATCTGGGAACCCGTGAGCCCAATTCTCCCGGTGCTAAAGTGGCCATCGAATTCTATCAGAATATTTTGGAGCCACTGGCTGATGAGGTCTATTTACAGAATTTCAAATATGATGATCCCTATGCTGACCGAAAACTGGATCTCACCAATATTATTGCCCGCTTCCAACCTGAGAAATCTGATCGGATCATCCTGTGTGCTCATTGGGATACCCGGCCACGAGCGGAATACGATAAATATTTTCCAAACAAAGCGATCATTGGTGCCAATGACGGTGCCAGCGGCGTGGCCGTCCTGCTGGAGATCGCTCGTCAATTGAAAGACGCACCGGTCAATCCCGGCATCGATATCATCCTTTTTGATGGAGAGGACTATGGGGCACCGGGAGACCTGCAATACTATCTCATCGGTAGTCGCTACTATGTTGCGAATCCCTATCTACCCTGGCCCAGGCTGGTCATTTTGCTGGACATGATTGGTGATGCTGAACTGAGCATCAAGATCGACCCGGTTTCCTATCAATCTGCACCACGGGTAATGGAGGAGATCTGGTCTATTGCTGCGGAGATCGGTTATGATCAATTTCAGCTGGTACCGGGTGCTTCCATGTATGATGATCATGTACCCTTTATTGAAAAGGGCATCCCTGCCATCGACATTATTGATTTCGAATATCCGGGACCAGATCATCAGTACTGGCATACCCATGATGATACTGCTGACAAGTGCAGCCCGGAAAGTCTGGAAGCTGTTGGGCATACAGTATTGAGCTGGTTGTATCGGCAATGAGGTCTCGTTTAATGAATGATGTGAGCCACAGCGTTTTCTGGATGATCACTGAAGGACAAACTGAGAAAAGCGACAACACAGTTAATGAAAAAGGACTGGCGCAATGAGTAAGGTCTATGCCAACCCCTTTCACTGGGGAAGTTTTGTTTCGGGTAATCACTATCTAGCACGACCGCTGGAGCAGGAACACCTTTCAAACGCCATCGAAAAGCAAGTACATCTGGTCATTTCTGGTCAGCGGGGAACGGGTAAAACCAGTATTCTGAAGCATGCTCTCCTCAATAGTAGGTCGATCCCCTCTATTTATATGGATCTCAGTTTTGTTACCAGTCGCGAAGATCTGATCAACCTGCTTTTAGATGCTTTTGAGAAAAGTTTTCCTGAAGATAAAACAGCTGAACTGACCAAATCGCTACGCCCTCAAAAAGGGGGGGTGTCATTCGCACCGGTGATCGATCTTTGGTATAATAAGGTCAAACAAAACAGCCAAAAATTCACCTTTGTCTGGGATGAATTTCATCATCTGGTAAAACTCAAAGATGGCATCCTGGAAGAACTCAAACAGAACCTGCGGGATCGTCGACGGATCACACACATTGTTGCCAGCCACCGTGAGGATATACTGGATGATATTTTCGGTAACAGGCAGGATCCCTTTTTCCCTCGTATTGAAAAATTGACCATCAAACACATTGACCAAAAAGCATTCAATCGCTTCTTAACTCAGCGCTTCCGGCGCATGGGACTCAGCGATTTTGATCTGGCCGATGCAGTGCTAACGTTTACAGACGGTCATCCTCAGATCACTCAAAAATTTGCACATGCACTGGCAGAGCTCTGGCTGGAAGGGTCTTCTACTCGGCTCATGGAGCGTACCCTGCACAAAATACTTGAGAGTCACGATCATATCTTTACAGCCTGGTGGGATAGCTTCGGTTTAAATGAAAAACGACTTTTACTGGGTTTGGCCAGCGGTTACTCCCGTCCAACGGAGTTAGCGTTTATCAAAAAATTCAAGCTGTCCGCTACCAGCACAGCACATAACACCGTTCTAAAAATGTTACGCGAGGGTTGGCTAATCAACCGGGATGAAGGATATCACATCTATAACCCGCTTTTACTTAAATGGCTGCAATTGGGGAAGGGACTCTCTTAGTGGATGCCGTTTCACAATGGATCTCTGCTGATATCAGTATTTCTGAGACATATCAGGAGATCGCCATGGATTTCGCATTGGCGCTGGGTGGTTTAGCAATTATTGAGGAAGAAACCACCTTTCAGGTCAGTTATCCGCTGGATGACGACGTCCAAATGGTGCTGGACAATCTGAAAACCTTCCTGAAAGATCTGGATCCCGATGCTCAGATTTCAGAAGCAATCGTTGATCGTGAAAATTGGAATAAGAATTGGCAGGCCTATTTCAAACCGACTGAGATAACCAAACAACTGATCATTCTGCCTGAATGGGAAGACCCAGCCGCTTTTCCACACCGCTTTATAACCCGCATCCGCCCGGCCATGGCCTTTGGTACTGGAACTCACGAGACCACTCAACTTTGTCTTCAAATATTGGAAGAGAGCATTGCGGGACAGGAAAGCGTGCTTGATGTGGGAACCGGTAGCGGTATTCTGGGTATCACCGCGCTTCATCTGGGTGCTTCCCACGTAGATGCCATCGAAAATGACCCCTTCACTCGTGCTAATATTCAGGATAATCTTGAATTGAATGATATTGGCTCCGGGTTTGAATTGCAGATCAGTGAAAAACCTGACCTGCACCTGCCTTACGATCTGTTGGTGGTCAATATTATCCGAGCCCGCTTGTTTCCAATTTTGCCAGATTATTTCAAAGCTGTCAGACCAGGGGGTAAAGTGATCGTTTCCGGTCTGCTGGCCAGCGAGGATCTGGAAACGCGTGCTTTACTTGCATCATCTTCTTGGAAAATCATAAAACCCTACGTAAAGAATGAATGGATCGCCTATTTATGCGAAGTGAAATAAAACAGACATCAACAAGAACTGTTCTAACCGCTTGTAGCGCCAGGGATGCTTATACGCTTCCTTATTTCCCCAAACTCCGTAAAACCTACTTGTCGCATATCTCACAAATGATAATTCCCATCATGTTGATCCTTTTCTTGGTCACCTGTGATCAGACACCGACCACACTGGATGAAGAACCTTACCTGCCACAATCAGAAGCAGACTCATTCAGTGTTGAAATATCAAGCTTTGAGTTTGATTATCTATCGAATCAATTTTTCTACTCCATCGCTGTAAACAGCCCGCTGGAAATATCCCAGGTCAGTATCTATCTCGATCCACATGGTTTATCACAGAATTTGCAGATGATCGTACTGAATGATCTGGGTGTAGATGGTGATATTCTGGTAAATGATGGCAGATATGATGGTAACTGGACCGTGCCTGATTCTTTGTCTGGTTATACAGATAGTCTCTGGACTCTCCAGGTTTACGCTGATGATAGTATGCAGTCAATTTTTAAATCTGAAACACTCCAACCTGAGATACCTGCTCCACCGGTCATTACCAGCGTAAGCCATTTGGATACACTGACCCTCCTGGCAGATGCTTTGGTTCTGGATACTCTAAAATTAACAGTCAGCCATCCGAAGGGTCTGGATGAGATTCGGGATGTCAGCATGCTGTCCCTGAAACCTGATGGAAACTATGCGAATAATGGTCAACCCATTCTGCTGTATGATGATGGCGGCAGTGTGCTTCTGTATGAGGGCTATGATATTACCAGTGGTGATCAGGTGGCCGGTGATGGGATCTACAGTTTAGCTCTGGCTCTCTCGCCAAGCTCTCTCAGTGGAACCTATCAATGGACCTTTAATGCTCGGACCTGGCTGGGCATGGCAGCAGAACCCCTTGAAGATTCCTTGATCGTGCTTCCAGCAGCCACTCTGGCGAGATCTGATTCATGGGGTGTCAGTCGGATGGGAGTCTTTCAATGAGAAAACTCATTCCAATTCTAATGGTTTTAACCGGTCTAACTGTTCAGGCTCAGTTGATGCGGCCTACACAATTCTCACTGTCATCTGCCGATACGGTCTATAGTGGTCTGATCGGCAGTAGCATCTCTGATATTGTTGGTCAGGGTGACACACTCTGGCTGGGTTCTGGTCATGGTCTCAGTGCCAGTTTCGATAACGGCGAATCCTTTGTGGGCTTCAGTCGACGTTTCTCTGATCTGGGGATCGGAGGCGTTTCGGCTCTGGCAGCCTGGGGTGATACGATCTGGGTAGCCATGGGTTATGATACATCAACTTCCCAGGGAACCCTCAAGGCTGGTGGTGGCATTAGTCGGTCCCTGGATGGTGGTGCTTCCTGGACCTGGCTGGGACAACCCATGGATACGCTTAAGATGACTATCGTTGATGGGGACACCAGCTATGCTAAATATTCCCAAATGAGTGTCTGGGATGTATCCATTCTCAGCGTGGATGTGGTTACACCTGTTCAGAACATCACCTATGATCTGGACTTTGATGGAAAACGGCTGTGGGCAACTTCTTTTGGGGGTGGCTTGCGGGTCTCCCATGATCTGGGTGAAACCTGGGAACGGGTATTGCTGCCCTGGGATGCTTTCAGCAGACTGGATTCAACAATGTTGAGCGACCTGGAACTGGAGATTCAGGAGGACCCTGAATATTATGCGCTGGATCCACTGATCCATCTCAATCATATTGCCTTTGCTGTAAAAGCCTGGAATGATACAGTCTGGGTCGGAACATCAGGAGGGGTTAACCGCTCATTTGACGGGGGTGCCACCTGGGAACATTTCAACTTCCAAAACTCAAATATTTCCGGAAACTGGGTCATTGCCCTGAATCGTCAACAATTGGCTGATGGTTCTGACCGGATCTGGGCTTCCACCATCACCACTGGGGCTGGAGATGTGACCGGGTTAAGTTTTTACAATAGTACTACTGAATACTGGAGAGCTCCCCTGTTGAACAATCGGGTCTGGAACATTGCCTCTGATGCTCAAACCATTTATGCGGCAACCGATGCAGGTCTCTGGAAATCAAAAGACGGTCTCAATTATAGCTTATTACCCAATTACCACAATTCAGATCGTTCTGATATCATTTACTCTGATGCCGTTTATTCTGTTTTGGTCAATGCGGATGGTGCTCTGTGGGTCGGTACCGGAGATGGTCTGGCGATCAGCTATAATGATGGACTCAGTTGGAATATCCACAAAGCCCGGAGTACTGCTTCAAATGATGATTTTTATGCTTACCCCAACCCTTTCACAGCCCGTTATGACAAGGTTCTTAATGGCCAGGGTAATCTGATCATACGTTTCATTGCTGAAGCCGGTGATGAGATATCGATCTCGATCTTTGACTTTGCCATGCATAGAGTAAAAGAGGTCTTGACCAGAACGAGCACTCAATATTCAGGACCCCAGGAACGCACCTGGAATGGTCGCAATGAGCAGGGATATCTGGTGGCTAACGGAACCTACTTTATCCGAATTGAGATTGAAGATGAGCTGCATTGGACGAAAGTGATGGTGATAAATTGAGTGCACTTATGATAAATCGCCAAGAACGCAGAGGGCGCAACAATTTTTTTAAACCAGCGGTATTTATGGTTCTTGTTATCCTGGGACAAACTGTACTGGCTTCCGGGTTGGGTGGTTTTACTGGAACATCTGCCCGCTTCACTGCGGATCCACTATCGGCTGGGACAGGGGGCATCACTCTGTTCGAAAACAGCAGCACCAACAGTTATGCCCAGAACCCGGCGGCTCAAGCCTGGTTGACAGAGCGCAGCTTTGATGCCGGAATGGTCCAATTATCTTTAGATCGTTATATCTATTCTGTCAATGGCAGTGTTCCCTTACCCCCAACCGCTCATTTGGGGTTTGGGTTGATAGCGGCTGGTACCCGCAATATTGAAGCGCGTGATTCCCGAGGTTATTATGCCGGTGATCTAAATGATAGTGAGATGACCTATCTCCTGTCCTTTTCCAACCGCTTTTCTGACAAACTGGCCTTTGGTCTTTCATTGAAATTGCTTACTAAAAAATTCTCTTCCGAAGAGGAGGATCTGCTAGAGCTGAAGGGCAGTGGTTTTGGAGCTGGATTGGGGCTTCAGGTCAAACCCTTGCCAGGCAGCACTTTTGCCTTCGCACTCAAAGACTGGAATAGCAGTTACAAATGGAAGACACAGGAACTTTTTGAGCGCGGCAGCAGCTATCGGGATGAATTTCCCTTGAGTATAGCCTGGGGATGGCTTCAGGAAATGGGCAGCATTGCTTTGTTGGTGGAACATGATCATTATTTAATCGGTGTAAATATTTACCGGGCCGCCATTATGTGGAGTGAGTTAAAGAACCTTGATCTGAATGGTGGGTTTAGTTATGAGGACGAAACCATTATTCCTGGAGTAAGCGCACGTTATATTCTTAACTGGAAACAGGGACCGCCCATGCACATCGACCTGGGTATCAGAGGCGGGATCGAGGGTGAAGGCTTGAGAAATTATCTGGGATGGGGAGTGAATTTCTAATGATCAAACAATTATCTACACTATTATTAATCGTGAGTCTGGGATTGGGTCAAAGTGGTTTTGATATCTTAAATACCCCCACTGATGCTCGTGATGCAGCTCTGGGAATCAGCTTGAATCCCACGGTCAAACCGACCCGAATCCTCACTCATCCTGAGCACATCGTAACTTTAAATGTCTGGAACTGGATAGCTGATATCCAAGGTGCTTATCTGGGTATTGGACTTAAGAATGCCTTTGTAAACGTGCAGGCCATGCATAGCGGAGAATTGGAATATCGCAATGATATTCCCACTGAAGACCCCCTCAGCACTTTTGAATACACCTTGATCAATCTGGGTGGGGC
>JAYEKW010000216.1 GCA_034716895.1 Candidatus Neomarinimicrobiota bacterium | reverse complement strand
CCATGTTCGATAAAAAATTACGTGAGCATCTTGGGATGGCTGTTGATGGAACTGAATGGATTGATGTCTGGGCCTTAGACCCAAGCGAATTCGATATCAATTACTTTAGTGCTGAAGAGCTCTTGAATAATGGTTCATCCATTGTCGGTTACAGGGGTTATGACCAATTTGGAAACAGACTTACGGAAAAGCCAACCTTTGAGGATTTTTTCTCTGCCAAGGATGAAAATGATGAATATCTGCGTTTGATTGCTCCTTCCCAGCCAATTTACGCAGCCGGTTATATTCAGGATAAATTTGCTTTTAACGACCTTATCTTTAACATAGGTATACGTGTTGACCGTTTCGACAACAATACTTATGTGCTGTCGGATCCCTATTCTATATATGCTACTAAAAAGGTGTCGGATGTACCCGGCAGTATGAACCCCTCCGGTTCCCACCCAACCAATATGGGAGATGATTTTGTAGTGTATGTAGATGATGTAAGCGACCCTTCAACTATCAATGGTTATCGTGGTGGCGATACCTGGTATACTGCTTATGGAGTTGAAGTTCAGGATCCTGATTTGATCGCTTCTTCAACCGGTATTGCACCTTACCTGGTTAATTCGGATCACGTGCAAACAAAAGAGATACAGGCTGATGCATTTGAAGACTATACGCCTCAGATTGTTGTGATGCCAAGAATATCTTTCTCATTTCCAATATCTGATGAAGCACTTTTCTTTGCACACTATGATATCTTGTCAAGCCGGCCGGGTGGATCATTTAATCCTACATCTTATTACTACCTCGCTCAGAATGCCGGGGCAAATATTTCCAACCCTAACCTCTTACCTGCAAAAACCATTGATTACGAATTGGGTTTCCAGCAAATGCTAACAAATTCATCTTCTTTGAAGATCGCTGCATATTACAGGGAACAACGTGATATGGCCCAGGCTATCAGGGTACTTGGTGCTTTCCCGGTTGACTATTTCACAACAGGAAATATTGATTTTGGAACATCAAAAGGTATTTCAATTTCCTATGACCTCAGAAGAACAGGCAATATTTCACTGCGGGCCAACTATACTCTGGCCTATGCATACGGTACCGGGTCAAGTTCCGGACAGCAGTTAAGCCTGCTTCGTACCGACCAGCCGAACCTTCGTATTCTTTCTCCTCTTAGTTGGGATCAGCGTCATAAGATCAACCTTAATCTTGACTACCGTTTTGCAGGTGGAAGATCTTATAACGGGCCCATATTATTTGGTAAGGATATTCTATCTAATGCAGGTGCAAATTTCGCAGTTATTGCAGGCTCAGGACTTCCTTACTCCAGAACCATGGGTGTAGGAGAACCTGGTCTGAAAGGCTCTCTTAATGGTTCTCGTTTACCGTGGACCACAGTGGTTAAAATGAGGCTTGATAAAGATTTCAATTTGAATTTTAAGAAGAAAGATGGAGCTGCTGGGAAAACCACATCTGTAAATGTGTACCTGGATGTGAATAACCTACTGAATACCAAGAATGTGAGTAGTGTTTATTCAGCTACAGGAGATCCGGAAGATGATGGTTATCTGACAGCACCTAAAATGCAACAAAACATTAATGTTCAATTGGATCCGGAAGTGTATCGTATGTATTATCAAATGAGATCTTTAGCAGGTGTTCGATATATGGGACCCCGCACCATTCGCTTAGGTTTAAGCCTGAACTTTTAATGGTTGGATAATCAAATAATATTTAGAAGATGAAAAAAATATTCAAATATATACTTGTTTTAGCGATCGGCCTCTTTACTTTCAGTGCTG
>JAYEKW010000215.1 GCA_034716895.1 Candidatus Neomarinimicrobiota bacterium | reverse complement strand
CACAATTCACAACCTAACCCCAAACGCCCAAACCTCCAAACCTCCCAACCTTCAAACCTCCAAACCTCCAAACCTCCAAACTTTCAAACTTCCCAACCCCCAAACAAAAAAAACCACCATCAGAATTTAAAATGACACTCTGAGGAACGGATTGTGCTCCCTCATGAAATTGGTGACCTTAGGAGTTGGCGCTTGTTCCACCTTCTAACTATATTATTTTATTGTAATGTTGATGGTGTCGCAAAAAGTCCCTCTCGCCCGCCTGCGTATAACTTCGTGCGGGCAGGCAAAGACGCAAAGTCTTGAAAAAATGCGACTCCTTGTAGGACGAAATCTTTGCTTAGCCATGGAATTAGCTTTTTATTGGATCGTCAATGTTGATGGTCTCGCAAAAACTACCTCTCGCACGCAGAGGCGCAGAGTATTGATATTTATGGATTTAGGAGTATTTGAGTTATGTGGTTAATATTAAATGAGTTAGGGTGTATTTGATGGTTATTAAATTACTTTTTGCGGTTTCGTCAATGTTGATAGGGTTGGATTAGAAATCGGTGCAATCTATAATGGATTCGGGGATATCAAGTAAAGGAACGGGGAGTTTCCATGAGTAATGTAGTAGATATGAAAAGTACAAAAGCACAGATCTTGCAGGCTTACGAAGAAGTATTAAGCAAACTGAAGCAGAAATCTGAGGATAAACCAAAAGAAGTTCAGCAGCGCAAAGCAGATGAGAAGGTTGTTGCTTCTGCCAGGAAAAATACTGAAGATGGAATCGTTTCCCAATTAGCCACAATAAAGCAAGAATTTGTTCAATCCCTTGAAAAAATTCAGACAGAAATATTGGATGAGCACAATAAGCTAGCCGATATCCAGACGGCTATTAAAATCGAGAAGAATAGTCTAGAAGATCTGTATGGGCTCGCTGCAAATACTGATTCGTTGGCTGCAATAATAATCGCTCAAAAAGAAAGTCGTGAAAAATATGAGCTGGAGATGGCGGAACAGAAGCATATTCTCAAAGCAGAAATGGATGAGTTAAAGAATAAGTGGAATAAAGAGAAACTCTCTCATGATATAAAAATAAAAGAACAACAGGATCTTGAACTCAAAATGAGAAAGCGGGAGGCTGAAGAGTATAAGTATAATCTTTTGCTGAAACAGAAACGCGAAACTGACGAATACGAAACCATGAAGCTACAACAGGAAACTGAGCTAAAAGACAAAAAGCTTCAACTTGAAAAAGAATTTGCTGATAGAGAACGATCAATTCTTGAGAATGAACAAGAGAATACAAAAATAAGGAAAGAGCTGGAAGGTTTTCCTGGAAAGTTGGAGAAAGCGGTAGAACTGGCGAAAAGTGAGTTGGATAAGACGCTTACGAAAGAATTTGTCTACGAAAAAGAGTTAAAAGCGAAAGAGGTTGAAGGCCAGATTAAATTAAGAGATCATCAGATTAAATCGCTGGAAGGCAAGATCAAGGAGACGGAAGGTCAATTGCAATCCATGGCTCAGAAAGTTGATATATCAGAAAAGTCACTGAAAGACATTGCTTTGAAAGCCATTGAAGGACCCGGTAAAATTCAATTTGTTGAAAGTGAACGCCGTGATTCTCATCAAGGAAATCACAAGGAATCTTGAACTGCCCACTCCGCAAGGGTATGAAAATCAGACATCTCAGCAGAGCACTATTTTAGTGTAATTTAGGACTCCAGCAACTTGTCACTGGAAAAGTGCAGTTAGCAATATATCCATGGATTGAAATGATAGATATTGAGAAAATAACACCTGAAATAATTGAGCGGCTTATGCCACTTAATCCCGATAGGATAATTCTTTTTGGGAGCTATGCTTATGGAATGCCAACCGAAGATAGTGATATCGATTTATTCTTATTGAAAGATGATTTGAAAATTGAAGATATCAGGACCTATTCAAGAGAAGCCAGGAAAAACATCAGAGAATTGATCTTCAAATACAAAATCGGATTCGATATTTTATCTGCGCCTACTGCATATATCAAACAACGAGAAGATTATTTTTACAAAGTCGACATTCTGCAAAACGGAAAAATTATCTATGAATAAAACATCTGCCCAAGAATGGTTAGTAAAAGCATATCATGACCTAAGCTCTGCACATATTTTGTTCGAAGCAAATCACTTTACGGACAGCATAGGAGTTGATCTACATTACTGTATTGAAAAAATACTAAAATCATTTCTTGCTTATCGGAATAAAAAGATCCCCCGAACACATGATCTAAACGAGCTATATGCGCATGTTGAAGGTGAAATAGAACTAAAAGGTGATGAGTTAGATTTATTGGACATCGTCACTGAATATCACATTGAAGAGTCCTATCCAACACCAGATAAAACCTTACCTCCAAGGGAAGAAATAAAAGAAGTATTGGATTTTACTCAAGGCTTGTTCGGAAAAGTATGCGATATATTGAAAATAAACATGAATGATGTAACAGGGTAAAAGTAAATCACCACCTTCTAGCCACCAAGACATCCATCTTCACTCGAAGAGTTACGCCGGACAAGAAAATTCTCTTTTAACGACGTGCCTGAGTAAAGCGTTGGTGTCGTTCTCAGTGCAAGCTACGCGTCACCCAAACTCGGCTACGCCTCAGACAAGGGTTCCTTCACCGTAGCTCACCCTGGAACTCCAATCCAACCCTTCACAATGGCGTAATCGTAATTCCCTGCCAACAAACAGAACTGATCAAAAGCTATTAATTAACTCTCATCACTCAAACCCCCGATCATTTAGGCTAAGTTCCAGGTTCTTCAATCCTCCAAACTTTCAAACTTCCCAGCCTTTCACCTTCGACCATAAGACCTTTGACTTTCCCACACATCACAACTTTTTATTTTTAACCCATAATTTCCAATTAACTTCCCCAATGGCTACCACGCTCAAACAACAAATTATATCATATTTTTCTGACAGGGATGATATAAGCGCAGTCTATCTATTTGGCTCAATTGTATCTGATCGCCTGAGCATAAATAGCGATATAGATATAGCAGTTTTAACTCACTCAGGTGATTTGTCATTTCCGGATCAAATGGACATTTCTCAGGAACTGTCTGATATTACAGGCAGAGAAATCGATTTGGTAGAACTATCTGAAGTTTCAGTCATTTTGAGAAATCAAGTGTTGAGAAAAGGTGAACTGATTATTTGTCAGGACAAGCGAGCCTTAAATCATTTTATCGTGCGCACAAATCAAGAATACATAGACCTCAAACGAGTCAGGAAACCCATTGAAGAAAGTTTGGGGAATGTGAGTATCTATGGTTGATCAGGACATTATCCAGGCAAAGGTTGCCATTATTCAACGCTGCTTAAAACGCATTGCCCATACGACTGGTTTACAGGCTGATACATTGGCAGATCTCGATACTCAGGATATTTTCGTTTTGAATCTCCAACGGGCAAGCCAGGCTGCAATTGATTGTGCCGGACATGTCATCGCTGATGGGGGCTTAGGGTTGCCGAAAAGCCTGAAGGAACATTTCTCAATATTGGAAACAGAGGGGATTATTTCAACTGACCTGACAAAAAAGATGCATGCTATGGTGGGCTTCCGAAATATCGCCGTCCACGAATATGAAAATATTAATATTGATATTCTTTCTAATATACTTGACCATCACTTAAAAGATTTAGAGGAATTTAACACAGCCATTTTGAATTACTCAGAGCTCTAAACCATTGAATACAGAAGTTTCTCTAAAATAGTTGTAATTGACTGAGTATGAGGTGGATACACCTTAAGTGACCTATGGAGTTTGCGCAAAACACTGTTACCATAAGAGTTACAAGTAACAATTGACAAAATTCAGATGAAGGTTGTGGCATTTTGTAATTACCCCATGCTTTAGCTTGGGGGATTAACAGATCACTAGAAATTCAGGGCTTTAGCCCAACTGTGTAGCTGGTTGTCTTGGGCTAAAGCCCTCCTTTTTAATATTTTTATAACCCCCAGGCTGAAGCCTGGGGTAAGTATCAATAGTAACAGCACTATATGTAGACAACTAAAGCTAATATTAGCAAGCAATTATTCCGGCGCAATGAAATTTTAACACAGCCTCTTCAGCCTGGGGACTTAATAAACCACTATGAAATCAGGGCTTTAGCCCAACCATGCTGCCGATACATCTTGGGCTAAAGCCCTTTTTTGGGGAGGATCCCAGAACCCCATGCTGCATTTCGATAAACTCAATAACCAGTATGGGGTTATTGATAAGTTACTATTATTCATATCATTGCACAAACTAGAGATGTCATATTACGCCTTATATTATTGTTATTATTTACCTTATGGACATAATTAGAAAACTTCTGTGAATATCATTTTTCAGTGAACGAAACTTTCGAAAGCACCCCAACTTAAATTTGTGAATAGCTGCTGCGGGTTAGGCACTCACCTCGATACATTCCCACAAAAAACGTGGGAACACTCGGTGATCGCGATGTTGGCAGACAAGAGCGTGGGAACACTCGGTGATCTTGATGTTGGTGGATAAGAGCGTCGGAATACTTGGTGATAAAGATGTTTGCCAGCAGAAGTGTCGGGGCTTGTCGGGACTATGCTTCACATTTGGATGTAGCAGTCTCCAAAATTATGGTAGGCTTCAGAGATCGCCGCGCGTTGCTCGCGAAGACGAATACCGCGCATTTTGAACTGCATTTGGTGTCTTGAACTGAAGTTCTCACCATAGCTATACTTCGATTGGTTATTCCGGAAGCTTCGGACACCCATTCCGGAAAGTTTCGGACACCGGATTCGCCCCTGTTCAGGTCGAGCTAGTTTAAGGCGAGGTGTCCGAGAGACCTACTCTGTTTTTGAGTTTTCTCATAGAATCTACTCCTTCCAGTTCTAATCTGTGTGCATTGTGAATGACCCTGTCCATGATGGCATCCGCCAGGGTCGGGTTTTTAAAGATACTGTACCATTCTTTCACCGGTAATTGGCTGGTCAAGATGTGACTGCCTGTCCCTGATCTTTCTTCTATAATTTCTAATAGTTCCTGAGCCTGTGGTGTTGAGAGTGAACTGAGACCAAAATCATCCAGTATGAGCAGATCATAACGAGCCATTCGTTTTATCCACCTGGGATAAGTTCCTTCAGCTCTGGCCAAGGCCACATCAGTAATGAGCGGTGGTATTCTGGTGTAATAAACAGAGTATCCCGACATGATAGCCTGGCACCCAAAGACACAGGCCAGATAAGTTTTCCCTGTCCCGGTTGCTCCCGTGATAATGATATTCTGATCTTGCTGGATCCAGTTGTTCTGGAGCAGGCTTTTTACCACTGATCTTTTGAGGTTTCGGGTCTCCCGATAATCGATGTCCTCTGGAAAGACCGACTTAAACTTCATTCGTGAAGCGCGTAGCATCCGTTTGGTCCTGCGGTTGTTTCTATCCAGAACTTCTCTATCAATGAGATAAGTGATTCTTTCTTCAAAGCTCATGTCAGCATACTGGTTGGGCTGTTCCATCTGTTCAAGCAGAGCAGCTTTCAAGCCGTTGAGTTTTAACTGTGAGATCTGATCAAGTGTGTGTTCTAGCATCTCATTCTCCTCACTGGTAGCACTGCTGACCACGAACATTCTCATGGTGACTGTCAGGAGGGGTCATCTCCAGAGGTTCATCCAGGGTCTGGCTATACGTCTTGTTGCTTAATATATTCTTGAAGTTTTTAACCCGGTAAAGCTTCAACTCCAGCATCCGTTTCGAGACTGCTTCAACTCTTGAGTTATCCTCACCCTTAGCTCTGGACAAGATTCCCAGGCAAGTCCGGAAGCCCATTTCAGGATGAGGTTTATCTGCCATGATCTTTTCAAAGAGATCTCCTGTAGTGGGACCATAGCCCTTACCCCAGCTTATGACCTTGGAGGGGGTCCATTCAGCCATCGCCTTATGAGCACTGGCCATATGGTCAGTTATTGTGGCAGCTATTCCTTTACCAGGGCCACGTGGGTGAGTGGCTACCCGTTTGTTCTCATGGTAGATTTCTACAGTGGTAGAAGTATAGCGAGCTCTCACAACTTTACCAGCCAACTGGTAGGGCACACTGTAATAGTCACTTTCCAACTGGATGTGATAATCAATATTCACCTTACAGTCTTTGAAGTCTTTGTAGATGTAGGCTCTTTCTGGCAACGCTTTCAGGGCAGGCTGGTCCAACTCTTCAAACAGCTCACGCCGGCTCTTGTTCAGATGTCTCATCTTGCGATGATTTAAATCTTCAAGAAGTTCCCAGATCGCTTCATTAAGTTCATGAAGACTGAAGAACTGTCTGTGTCTCAACCTGGCAAGTATCCAGCGCTGCACCAGCTTGACACTGAGCTCGGCTTTTGATTTATCCTTGGGCTTATACGGCCTGGCAGGCACTACCACGGTACCATAGTGATCTGCCATATCCTGGTAGCTCTCATTGATGTCCGGATCATACCAGTTGGCTCTGGTTACAGCTGACCGCAAATTATCGGGCACCAGCACCTCTGTCACGCCGCCATAGAACTGGAAAGCCCTGATATGTGAGGTAATGAAGTCCTGCTTCTGCTGGCTCATACTGGCTTCAGCATAACTGTAGCCACTGGCTCCCAGGGCTGCCACAAAGACTTCTGCTTTGCTGATCTCTCCTGTCTTGGGATCAATGACTTCCATGGTTAAACCGGAATAATCAACGAACAGCTTCTCTCCAGCTTTATGTACCTGGCGCATACTGACATTCACCTTCTTTGACCAGAGGCGGTAGTGCTCACAGAACTGGGAGTAGCCCAAGCCCTTTGGATGTTGCTCTCGATACTCTTCCCACAGCAGGGAACGGGTTACATGTTTCTTCTTCAGCTCGGTATGCATCTTGCTGAAGTCCGGAAGGGGACGCCTTGATTTCTGAACCTTTGACCCAAACAATGCTGTATAGACCTGATCATCATTAAGTGATTCCATCTGCTTCAGGGACAGATCACTGTCTCCCCAGGCCTTGAGGTAATCACTTACGGTGGACCTGGGTAAGTTCAGAGCATTCTTGATCTGACGGACTGATAAGCCGGATCGCTCATGCAGCTCTATTATCTTGCGGATATGTTTCATTTTTAATCTCCCTGCCCACCGATGTGGTGAGCTGTTCTTGAGTATTCTTTTTCTCATCTATATCCTCTCACGTTAAAGAGGATATATTCACTCTGAACAGGAGACTGGCAACCCTGAAAAGATCGCCAGGGGGGTTTTAAATATTATTCCGGTCGATACCCCGAAAGTGTCCGAAACTTTCCGGAATCACTGTCCGAAGAAAATCGGAATCACTGTCCGAAACTTTCCGGAATCGGTGTCCGAAGGTCTCCGGATTTTCCAGCAACATCCGGCTTTTCAGTTTGAATAACTTCTCGTGGCTCTCAGGAGCATATTAGTATACTTGCAGGAATAACGTTCCCCACCTGTACCCCATTATTTGCATTTAATTCGATGAAATACGGTGATTGGAGGACACCTTCAAGAAAAAAGAAACCCCTCATAACTGTTGTATTATAAGGGGTTAGGGGCGTACTCCGGACAGGGCTCGAACCTGTGACCTACGGATTAGAAATCCGTTGCTCTATCCAGCTGAGCTACCGGAGCATGTCAATAAATATCCAGCTGCCTGTCCCGCCGTAGCTTGAAAAGCGAAGGAGGAAGCTACCGGAGCATTTTGAGCACGGCATTATAATTTATCACCCCGCATTCTGCAAGATGTATCTCTATCTATCTGTTTTATCAGTGAGTTATGAAAGCACCCTTTCTGACACTCCCCTACCCAGTTTGCCCAAAACACTACCAATTCGGTAGAACAACGGATTAAAGAAATGTATCCAGTAAGTGACAAATTGGGATAAACATACCGGTAACGATATGGAGATGGTATGGAGATCTGGATATATTTCTCCCCTAACTCGCTATATTTCATATACTTGAAACTGGATAGGCAACGTTTAGTGTTTTACGCGACAAGATATAAAAAAAGGCCGCTCCAAATATGGGGCAGCCTCTTATATGTGCATGAAGGATTTTGATCAGAATAATCTATCATGGTACGGTAACTGGGAGCACCTGATTCCTTTCTTTGCTTATCCAATAGAAGTGCTCTCGAAACCGTAATG
>JAYEKW010000214.1 GCA_034716895.1 Candidatus Neomarinimicrobiota bacterium | reverse complement strand
AAATATACTAGACCAGCAAAACGTTCTTTGGGTTGATTCAAATGGGTTCGCGGGCGGAATACTCAGTGATCCAGGAGCATATGATCTGGGTCGTCGATTTAGAGCGGGAGTTGGGTTTGAGTTTTAATATTATATACTGTCAATCGGGGAATGAGTCCCGGTGTATGTTAGAGTTTCCTATCCAAACCTCGCAACACGCAAAACACCCGGCATAAGAGCTCAACGGTATGTTATCGATATGTTGTGTCTGTAAGTGTAATAATAACAATGAGGGGAAATTTATTAAGAGTCGGTGAGTGATAATTGTTTTCTAGCGAGTTTCAGACTTCTTTGCCATCCGTGTGAAGGCAGAGTCAGCAATGGTTTGGCTCATCTCACGACGAGGGTAATCTCCCCAATTCTCGAGCCAATTTTTCTATCCATTTAGTGACAAACTGGGACAAATATACCGTTAATGATATACGCGATTGGATAGAATACCCTCAGGGTTTGAGAGGGGTGGCTATTTAAGTGATGTCATAGAATTAGGTCAGAATGCTGCTTATTCAACCACTCAATGACCGTTTCCCGAAGTTCTTGAACGTAGGCCAGGAGTTCATCGGCATCAGCTTGAGTTGCCACACCTGCAACATCGTACTCTAATGTATTCCGCTTCATGCGACATGCATCCAGGTAAGCCGCATCATTTCGGTGTGCATCACCAAGGATCATGTGTAAAGCCTGTAAAGTCCTGTAATGTGCCAGATTCTTTTCCGGGCGAAAACCCTCTGCATAAACAAGACATGTACAGAGTTTGAGGGCAGCATTATATGCTATCCCGAATTGCCAGTCACTGGAAAGAGATTTTCCTTGTGCATCTTCAAGGTCTCGGTAAACAATTCCAAGCAAATTACTAATCTCTTTCTGGCTCGTTTGGTGTGTATGCAGCCACCCATTCTCATACCAGGTTTGTAAGCTCACCTTCAGCTCCTATGATCATAAGTTTTGGTGATGACATTACGGATGTTATAAAATGCTCATTTGCAGCCAATTTCTGAGAATAATCTTGAAATTTCATTACCTGAATATTGATCTCTCTGCCTAATAAGTCGGACGCATCTCCCAGCAGGCCACTAAGTTCTCTCAAACTGGTATTTCCAATTACAAAAAGATCAATATCGCTATCTGCACGAGTTGATCCACTGGCTATAGAGCCAAAAACAAACGCGAATCTAATATCAGCAGACTGCAGTTTAGCCAGAAGGATGTCTCGGAGTCCGACAGTTTTCAGGGTGAGCGAGTGGATCTCAGGGTAGAGGGGGTGTTCCTTGTTTGCTGAGTAATAGGTTCGATTGCCATCGATACGTTTGATTACGAGAGCATTTCTTAAAAGCTTTTCAGCTTCCTGTCTGACAGTTCCTATTGTGAACCCAGATTGTCGCTCGATTTCGCGTAGATGGTATTCATAATCACGTATTCCAAACAGGAGCCTAAAGAATTCAGCTCGGACTTTTGATGAGAGTATTTCGGCAAGTATATTCATATCAACCTCCGTATGGTATAAACATACACTTGAGGGGTAGTACCATACAATAATTATTTCACATACCTGTAAAGTTTTATTGTTTGAACCCCAACTGTTTTCGACCCTCCGGTATACGCATACTATATTTTGGATACCTATGACCACCGTCAAGAAAAACAAAACCCTTACAAATACTTCTCTGCAAGGGTTCATGTGTATCTGCGCACTGAAATTGACTTTCGATCACACAGGTTTACCTACTTACCAAAGCTTCAGCACAGGTGAGTACACCGCCCCAGTCTACGCTCTCAGAG
>JAYEKW010000213.1 GCA_034716895.1 Candidatus Neomarinimicrobiota bacterium | reverse complement strand
ACGGGTGGCTCAGGTGCTACATAAATTTCAGGACCTGAAACATCATCAAAACCAAAGTCCCAGGATGTGCTAGCTGAATTCGTTACATGCCAGGCAACATAAATATTCTGGTCGATATAGGCTGAGAGGTCTACTATTACCTCTGTCCAATCGGCGGTATTGGCAACATAGGATGCAAGTAAAACAAAATCAGCTGTATCACTAGTTGCTGTGGACACATATAGCTCATATGAGTAAGGATAGGAGGAAGATTCAAGACCTTCCCAAAAGCTAAGGGTGGCATCCCCTGTAGTTGGGCTGAGTTTTGGTGTGATCAGCCAATCATCTTCACATCCAATTGCTTGAGCACCATAGCTTCCAGTATGTGGGTCTAACCAAGTTGTGAAGGTTTGATTGAATTCATATGAATCACCATCGGCATTTATTGTTGTCCATCCCGCTGGTGGAAATGCACCCTCGAATCCTTCAGACAGTGCAGATCGCAGGTTATTTGTTGAAAAATGGTTGAGCCTGCCTTCTTCCTGAAGCCGCATCTGAATAGCAGCATCACGAATGGCCAACTCTGAACTAATTAGAGTCTTCTCAGCCACGGTTAATGTCTGACCGTTATCATATTTGGTCAGGGCCTTCTCCATGGGTGTCATCTGCATTGCGTCTGATGCCAAACCCAGGGAAAAAGCAAAAGTCAATACTAGACCTGTTAGTAACAATCTACGCCACATACTTCCTCCGTTTTTTTGTTTGCACGCTATAAATAAAACAATATCAGCAGGTTATCTGCTAATGCCTTTCATTCTCGTGATTTTCATCATAATAGACTGTTACACCAAGTCCTCCAAGGATTAAAAGTAGCAAAAATGTAACAATTCGCCGGAAATTGACCTGAGTCACTCCCTGCATTTGTTTGGCTTATTCTAAACTTTTTTTATCCGCTGATTGGCACAGATCTACGCAGATTGATCTTTTAAAAAAAAGGCGCGGAGTTAAGTCCGCGCCTTTTAAATATCTTAACCTTGCGAAGACAGAAGCCTTCACAAGGTTTTTTAACGGTTTATTTGATGAAAGCCATCTTATGGGTCTTGGAATAATCTCCAGCCTGCAAATGGTAAATATAGATACCCGTTGCAACTGGTTGACCTGCGTCATTCAGACCATTCCACAACACCTCATAACGACCAACATCCTGACGACCGGATACCAGCGTACGAACCTGCTGACCCAGCATATTGTAGATCACCAACCTGGCTACACCGGCTTCAGCAATATCATAACGAATATTGGTGGTCGGGTTAAAGGGGTTGGGATAGTTCTGCATCAAGCTGAACTCGGTGGGTGCCGGTAAGCCAATATCAATGATACTGACCAGACACTCACATTCGATCTCAACTCCGCCAGGACCTGAAAGCACCAGACCCTCAACTGCAAAGTCAGTGGCTCCAGTGGCATTCTCATCAATGACCTGAACTGGAACATTCATGAGCAGACCGGAAGACAGATCGATCTGGCCACCAGTAAGATCAATAGCCAAAACACGCATGGTGTTTTCGCTGAGCGAAGTATAGACGGCCACATTATCGTTACCCTCTGCCAGTACTGGAACACCCAGTTCAACGACTGCCGGATCAAAGACCAGGTCAGCCTGGAAACCAGCGATCAACCCTTCATAGGTCACAGTTACCGGAATGTTCTGCCATTCACGATTATTGGCCAGGGTCATTGGCTCAACCACCACGGTGACATCCTTGATGGGATGCGTATCCTTGGCCAGCGTGGGCTGAGCAAGAACAGCCTCAATCAGGATCACAACATCAAGCACATTGTAAGCGCCATCACCATTGATATCCAGAACTGCCAACTCATCAGGAGTTACTTCGGCACCGGTCATGGTAACGATCTCGATCATGCGAGTGATATCCAGAATATCCAGAGTACCATCACCATTAAGGTCGCCAACCAGCAAGCCGCTCAGGCCTTCAAACATGATATTATCGATGGCCCAACCAGAGGCCCAGGTTCCTGCATCATCATGATGGAAACCAATGTAGACTTCATCAAGACCGGCCAGCAGACTCAGGTCAATAGATACCTCAACCCAGACATCTGCAGCTCCAACCAGTTCAAGTACCTGCCAGGCACCGTTGGCTCCCACTCGATACTCTACAGTAGCAATAGAACTGTACGCTCCATTGTAGAAACTGTCAAAGACCAATTGGACATTATTAGAGTTACCAAAATCCAAAGCTTCGGTGAACAGCATGTTATTTCCATCAACACCGGATCCAGCAGCATCATCATTAAGAGCGGCGATTAAACTGCCATTGTCCGGAATTGCCCAGAAACCACTTGACAGATCAGCCGCAGTTCCAACCATCCAGGGAACGGTGGGATTGCTTTGATTCCAAGCCGGTGGCAAGACGCCACTCTCAAAGTCGAAAGCAGTTGGCGGTGGGCCACCCCAGGCAACAGCGATCACGGCTGCACCATAGTTGGGTACTTCATCGAAGGGAATAAATTCGTAAATATTCTCTCCAGCCGGAATACCATTATCGGCAAAGTACCATTCATCAGCATCCACGATGGCAATTTCAACATTATTGCGTTTGATCATGATACCTTCAAGATCATAACAATCAGATCCATCCATATTCTGGCTGGGATCTTCCCATTCAAAGGAAACGCTCCAGAATCCGCTCATCTGAGTATTGAAACTGGTGACTGGACCCGGAGCCATATTGGCACGGGCTTCCACCAGGTTGGAGGGACCTGAATCTTCGCCATTGCTATAGGTTGCAGTGATTTCATACATATATGGTTCGTCTTCAACAACCGGATCATCGAAAGTGGTTCCATCGGTTGTACCAACTAGATCACCATCACGGTAAACATTGTAGCCGGTGATGTCACGAGTAGAACTGGTCTCTTCAATCCGGGCAATATTGCGCGGCTCACAAGGGATTATGGTCAATTCAAGATAATCTTCCTTGCTCTGACGATGCTCACTCACCTGATAATCCACGGCAACCGTTTCAAACATCTCTCCATAACCCCGGATCGAGAAGTTCAGCGGGAATCCGGCCGGACCAACATCCAACCAGTCATTACCAACTGTATAATCGGCTGTACCCCATTGAGTACCCGGTACAAATTCCCAGGGAGCGCCAACACCATCATCAGTACCAATAGCGGTAAAGACACCCGGTGTGGAGACACCAATAAAGAAACCATTTTCAGCAACTACTGGTTCCGGCAGTTCATAATCATTCCAACTATCATCCACATTAGGCAACATGGCTGATTCATGGAGTGGTTGGTTCACATCCGGTACGCCAGCTCCATCCAGCCCAAAGATAAAGATCTTGGCTTCGGTATGAACTTCATTGGAAGTCAGATACCAGCTTACTGAATTCAGCACGGCGTTGACCGGATGACTGGCACCTAAGATAGCATTTTCATTGGCACCAAATCCAAGCTGAGCTGTTATGACATCATCATCATAACGGAATTCAGCAGCACTACCGCCACCACCTGGTTCACGCCAATTCAGTTCGATATGATCATCAAAATTCCCATCAGCAGTCAGGTTTTCCGGAGGAGCTTCACCCACGATTACCAGCAAACGGGCAGACGGATCAGATTCCAGGTTACCTTCATCCACGGTCTTTATCCGGATATGATAGGTACCATCAACCATGATCTCAACCATCTGTGATGTATCTACAAAGGTGTGGAATTCATCATTGATATACACATTGTAGCCTGATAAGTCATAGTCAGGAGCATCATCCCAATCAACGGATAATTCGTTGGTGGCATCATCCACAGTGGCCGTCACATTCTGAGGCACGGAAGGTGCGTGATTAAGCGGTGTGGCACAGTCTTCATTAGAATAGGTGGTTGCAGCAGTGTAGACAGCGGCAACGGTATAGCAGTATTGCGTACCGTTATCCAGGTCTTCATCCACATTCCAGCCATCCATATAACTGTACGTATCAGTGGTCAGAACATCAGAAACAGCAACATCATCCCGATAAACCTGAAAACCATCAAAGCTGCGATCTGCAGTATTGTTGTTTTCGTAGATCGGTACTTCAAGTTCCTCAGTGATCTGAGCTAATTGAGCGTAATTCAATGGTACGCCACCCTTGTCACCGATGGGTGTACCAACAAAATGACTCATTGTACGAGCCAGAACGATGCCACCGCTGTCAAAGGTCCAGCTTTCATCAGTTCCAAAATCACCACCTGTCGCAATAGTCATACCATTAACGATCAGGTTATAATAACCCTCTCCATAGGCACAGCAGATACCATCACCAAAGGCATCGTAAATGGTCCAGGTATAGACACTGGGAGACAGTTCCAATTCCCATGAAAACAGGGTGGCCGGACTTGAGATCATCCCGCCATCATCAGCGATCAGCTCACCATCCTCATTGAAGAGATCCCAGGATGTTTCACCTGGATAATTATCTGAAAAGATCTCGATGGTGACTATGGAAGCAATATCGCCAGGTGCAGCCCAGGTCAGATAGACCTGTCCGTCCAGACCGGATTCAGCATGTAGTCTTTCAGGAGGCAATGGACCGGTAGGTACCATCAGTGGTTCACTTGGATCAGATTCAGCATCCTCATTATCAATGGCTGTGATCATGTATTCATACACACCAGGAGCGGCAAGCAATTCAGAAAATTCAGAGATTGCTACATTTATAACGAACACATCATCACGATATACATTGTAAGTGGCAAAGTCGTATTCGGTATTGTCATCCCAATCAAGCAGGACGTTTGAATCCTCATCACCAGTACCGGTCAAGCCAACAGGCGCAGCCGGAGCATGGTTCATAGGGGTTCCCACTAGTTCAGGTGAATAGGAGGTCTCATCCGGATAATTGGCTGAGATCAGATAATAGTAGGAGGTACCATTGATCAGCGGTACAAAATCGAAATAGTCAAAAGTTAGTGTATCGGCATCAACCAGGAAGGTGGTAGCATCAGCCACAACCGGACTGGTCTCTGAACGATAGATCGTATAACCTTGTAATTCTGAACGCATTTCGCGAGCAGGACTATTGATCAGGACCGGCTCAAACTCAGGGTAATCACCAACGGAATACAACTGATCAGCATTTTCACGGGAGGCGTTTTCAGGATAAGTGCCCCAGGATCCGGTATTGGCAACAAAGGTAGCTGCGCCGCCTTCAGGACCCACCGTAATGGCATCCAATAACCAGATGTACCAGAGACCCTGGCCATCACCATCAACGGCTTGCCAGGCTAACTGGACATTCTGACCGGCATAACCTGACAGATCGACCACATAGGGTACCTGCCAGTCATTCCAGCCGGGATTTTCCGGATTATCAAAAGGTGGCAGAGCAGACATATCCAACAGGACATCCCAGCTCATTCCACCGTCAGTAGAAATGTTCACATTATAATGATCGCCATGTTCAGAAGCTTGCTGTGCGTAGGACCAGAAGGTCAAAACATCAGTAGCTCCTGCCATGAACTCAGGCGAGATCAACCATTCATCCTGATGTCCCATATCCCACCAGACACCTGATGAAAAAACGCCTTCAAAGGCTGGATCGCCTAGAATATCATCGTACAGCATCCAGGTGGCATTGGCATTGGACTGCAGCATGCTCCATTCTGCTGGTGGGAAGATCCCACTTTCAAAATCTTCGTAGAGACCGTCACCGCCAACTGTGCCTGGTGCCATCCAGGTCAGATTCACGGCACCATCCAGACCGGATTCAGCATTGGCCATGGCTGGGGGTAAGTTACCAACAGGCAGGATAGCCGTATTGCTGCCGGCAGACTCGCCGCCATCAGCATCCACAGCAGTTACATAGTAATAGTAGATGTTACTGATGGGTAGATTCTCTGAAAATGTAATCGCATCTGTATTCAGGATCAATTCATCGTCACGATAGATATTATAGGATTCCAGATCATAATCTGTATTGGCATCCCAGGCCAGTGTGATATCATGATCATCAATGGTAAATGTCAGATTCTGAGGTGCAGCTGGCAACCAGTTCACTGGAGTAGCACAGGCTTGATTGGAAGCAGAGTTGCCATCATCGTAAATGGCTTCAACGATGTAGCAGTATTCCACACCATTGGGAATGTACTGGTCATTGTAACCCAGGATAGCAACATCCAGGGTTTCTGACACAGCCTCAGCATCACGATAGACCAGGTAGCCGAGCTGTTCGCGGAGACTGACTGTCCGTTGGGGAGCAGAGGACATTTCCCAGGCTTCCAGTTCAATACCATTTGCAGCCAGTTTGGCAAGTTCAGCAGCCGGATCGGCAGCTACATATTCACTACGGGCACCAGATTCAGTCACTGTGATACCAAAGTTACCATTGCTGGAACTGAATCCATCAACCACGATCAAATAGAGACCTTCCGGCAGGAAAGCACCTTCAATGGTTGATTGAACTCCTGAGAATTCACAGGCAGCATCATCATTGTAGTAACCTGTGGTGGTAAAGCAATCCTCGTTGAATATCTCCAGTTTAGTATCATAATCCGTTACCGCGTCACAGACAGTAATATCCACTGTACCGTCTTCGGGCATCCAGAGCTGATAAGCATAATCTTCATTATCGCTGCCGCTTACATCAAAGTCATCACCCATGCCAGTGTTTGTACCGGTGGCATAGAAGGGCAGTTCTTCGATTAGTTCATCGGCACAATCCAACAGACCAGGCAGCAGGTCACCGGGCTCAGCCCATTCCAACTCCACGGTTCCGTCCAAACCGGATTCTGCAGAGAGACGCATGGGTGGCAGATTGCCAACCAGCATGGTCACGTCATCAGACATCTCTGATTCAGCATCTTCAGCATCAACTGCGGTAACCGCATATTCATAGATTCCACCAACTGTGAGAACATCGACGTAATTGGAGACAGGTGACGTATCAATCAGGCTATCATCGCGATAGACATTGTAGTAATCAAAATCATAGTCCGTATTGTCATCCCAGTCCAGGGTTACTGTCATATCATCAACAACCCCTTGCAATCCAGTAGGGATACCGGGAAGGTGATTCACAGGAATAGCTTCAACTTCTCCTGCTGCTGATTCACCATCATCATAAATAGCAGAAATACGGTAGAAGTAACTAATCCCGTTGCTCACTGGAGAATCAGTATAGGCCATCGGATCGAGTCCAACAACCTCTAGTTGATTTCCAGCTTCGATCAATACTGGAGAACTGGTATTTCGATAGATCCCATAATTGAGCAGTTCACGGAATTCGCGAGTCGAATAGTAGTGAGTCGGCGTAGTATTCAATAATCCGGGGGTAATCAGGATATTGTTTGCACGCAATTTCTCAACTTCAAAACGCAAGTCATATGAGACCATCTCAGGTACAGCACGACCAGCTTCTTCAAAAACATCCAACACATAGTTACCTGTGCTTCCGGACCATCCATCAATAACAATGAGGTAGGTTCCAGTTTCAAGAAAAACACCGGTCAGCTCGGATTGCAAACCACAGGCATCATCATTGTAATAGCCGGTTGAAGTAACACAATCCTCCATGAAAACTTCAAGTTTGGAATCGTAATCTGTTCCGTTACAAAGTGAAATGGTATAGGTCGAACTGGTTGAAACATTCAACTGATAGGCAACATCCTCACCCTGTGAAGGCTGCACTGGAAAATCATCACCCATACCCAGGTTAGTTCCTGTAGCAGTGAAGGGCAGGGCATCTATAGCAAAATCAGCACAATCCAACAGTGGAGGAGCTTCTGTACCGGGAGCCAGCCAGGTCAAATCAACCTGTCCATCAAGTCCGGAAATAGCTTCCACAAAGGTGGGAGGCAGGTGAGAGACAACATCAAACACATATAGTGCTGATGGAGCAGCTTCAGGTGAGAAGCCCTCATTGCCTTCTTCATCCATGGCCATAAGGTAGTATCCAATGGTACTGCCAATCACTTGACCAGGGATATCAGCACTAAAAATGCCTGCACCATCATCAGACATGGATACACTCGTGAATGCACCACCATTAATGTTGTAAAACAGGATTGCGAAATCCACACCTACATTATCAATGATCAGGGCTTCTATTGTGTATGGACCAGTTTCATCCAAAGTATAATTAAACTGAGTTACACCGGAAATTGACGGTGCCCACAGATCTGTATAAGGCATGGCCAGGAAATTAACGTATTCGATCAGTAGATCGTTTACTGTGCTGGCACCATCCACTAAACCACCAAATTCAAAGGAATTACCAATCGTATTGGCACCGGGGCTTAAATTTCCAATACCACAGGCTTCGTCATCAGCAGGATTGGTATGAAAGACCATGGCATCCAGAGAGGCAGGTGCCAGGTGATCCACAAAACTATTTACACCAACATAATCATAGTCCATTCCGGCCAGCAGGTTCGCTCCCACAGTTGCTTCCAGATCGCCACTACCATCGGCAGTACCATCAATGCCAAAAAAGCCATGCAACGAGGTCTGCTCGTTATAGGCCCAGGTGTCTCCACCCTCCATATAGATCGGATTACCAGCCATGGCATAATCAACCAAAGCAGTCACTTCAGCTGATCCCTCAACCAGTACATAATTGTTATCACCGTACATTCCCAGAGTCACAAAAATAGCTGAGTACTCAGCATCAACGGGGTCACCAAACATGAACAGGTCAGTTGTGAGGACAGCAGTATATCCCAGACCCTCAAGACCATCCAGAAAGGCTTGACCACTTATGGAGGCGGAAGGATTCCAGATCATGTATTCGGGAAAACCATCATATACCATGGCCGAAGCGGTTACTACGACTTCGGTGGTATTATCAGCATCTGAGGTAATTGTATAGGTTCCAGCGGCGGCACCTTCACCTGTTGGGGCGAAAGTAACATCCATGACAACCGAGGTTCCGGCTGTAACGGTAACGGGAGTGGCCAGCGCAGTGCTGAAGTCCAAACCATCCACAACAATGGAAGTCACATCAAAATCTGTATTCCCCAGATTGGAAATGGTCACATCCTGGGTAAAAGGGCTATCATCAAGCTGGAGCACACCAAAATCAACATTGGTTGGACCAACCGTCATATACGAACCTTCAATATTCTGATAAATGTAAGTAGCGGTGATACCAAAGTTTCCAACAAGAGCAGCATCGCCACCAACAGCATCATTGATCGTTTCCCAACCCGTTTCAGTGTTTACCCAGTTTCTATCAATATAATTGAACTGAAGATCGTTCCCGATACCCATGAAACCACTGTCGTTTTCCCAAACCACAACGTAGTAATCACCACCATCGATCACCAGATCGCCGACAACCAGATCAAACTGTTGGGTCGTGCCATCAGGAGATGACAGATCTACCATATCAGATTCCCAGGCTGCAGTTCCGTCACCAGGACCTGCTGGAAGACTGGGAGGACCAGCAGCTGCACCGGCCGGATCAAGGTAAATACTGACGATAGCTGATACAGCTGCAGCATCACCCTGAGTGTAAATGGTTAATCCAGTCAGGATCTGAGGGGCATCAGCAGTAAAGCGAACACCAAATGCACAACCGCCGCCACAACCAATCTGACCTTCAAAGGTTCCATCATGATAAGCCAGGATCTCATCGCGAAGAGAGAGGGCATCAACGGGTGCTACACTCCAATTAACATCTAAATTTCCATCTATGGAGGTCTTTAAACAGACATCGCAATCAGCATTAGGATTAGTTTTCAGGTCAGCGAAAGCACCTGTCGTCATGAGCATGACAAAGGCAAGCAATAGGCTGGTAGAGAACAATCGTTTCATGGTGAACTCCTTCATATTTGATTTTATAATCAATCCCTTCGGCTTATAAATGAGCCAAATTCTTTCTGCATTACTAATATTTTTACCCTGAAAATAAGGTATAATTTCTCCTGTTATAGGTCGAGAATATAGATTTAGGTCAGTTTCAATTCAAGCGTATTTGCGGAATGCAATTCAAGTGACATGAAAATGGGACATTTAAGTGATTTGGGTCATAGCTCTGTGGTGAGTAACAAGTGGTGAGTGGTGAGTTAGTTTTGATGGATTTTTGACCGGTTTATGATTTTTTCAAATCCCCAAACCAGATTCTCATAGACAATCCCGTCAACGGGGCATATTTGGGGTTGAAGCCATACTCCGAGACTGATCTCAATCCGGAAAAGTCATGAAAATAGCCAAACTCAACACCCCAACTCTTACGAAAATTGAGACCCCAGAGCATTCCAAAAAGATGCTTGTTATCACCCCAGAACCCTCGCGGGATATAAACATACCGTAGTCCCAGATACCCATAATTAAAGACACTCTGCTCGGTTTGCTTAAACACCTTCCCGTCCCGGCGAATCGTTTTGGATCTTTCCTTTCTGGAAACATTGAAATAAGTGGTTTCAAAAGCACTCTGCTCAGCATAAGTGGCTGCAAAATTCATGGTATGTAAACGTTTACCCTCATCTCTGAGAATAACGGTCATATCGACCCCACTGCCATGAATGGGTAACAACCCAATGCGGATACCACCATCCACCCGCTCTCCCAACCCTTTCCGATAAATAAATTGAGGTACCAGATTCTCAGCCGACAGGACCACACCCTGGTAACTTTCATTTGGCTTTAAAGGCTCCGGTGAGATAACCGAATGGGAAGTACAGGATATCACGAATAGCATTGCTGATAATAAAAACAAATATGATCCGAATTTGAACATGTCGTCGAATTTCCTCTGTGTTGATGATGATTACAACTTATTATTCAAATCATTTTGGAGAACCTGATGTTTGTTTAGATTAACCGTATGGAAACCAAACAAGAAATCGTAAAAAACTGGCTCTACCGCTATACGGGAGTTGAACCCGAAGCCTTCGGAGATCGCATTCTCCTCACCAACTTCAAAAACTATGTGGAAAAATTTGCTGCCCGGTTTGATGTGCCGATCTACGGCGAGGATCGCTCCATGACAGTGGCCACCAATAAAGATGGCGTGAGTATTATTAATTTTGGCATGGGGAGCGCTAATGCAGCTACCATAATGGATCTGCTTTCAGCAGTAGATCCCTATGGTGTACTCTTTCTGGGTAAATGTGGCGGCCTGAAGCAATCCACAGAACTGGGGCACTTCATACTACCCATTGCCGCCATCCGCGGCGAGGGAACCAGTAATGACTACCTCCGGCCTGAAGTCCCAGCCATGCCCAGCTTCAAGATCCATAAGTACACTTCCCAGATTTTGGTGGACCATGATCTGGATTATCGTACGGGAGTTGTTTATACGACCAATCGACGGGTCTGGGAACATGATACTGCCTTCAAGGAGTACCTGCGGGAAATCCGGGCAATCGGAATCGATATGGAAACAGCCACAATCTTTATTACCGGACTGGCTAACAATATCCCCCGGGGCGCTTTACTACTGGTTAGTGATCTACCCATGGTGGCTGAAGGTGTGAAAACGGAAGCTCTGGATCAGAGCGTAACCAGAAAATATGTGGATCTGCACCTGGAGATAGGTATCGAAGCCATGTCCCATATTGCCGAACAGGGCGAATCCATCAAACATTTTTCGTTTTAATAGTTTGGATGTTTGGGGGTTGGGACGTTTGGAGGTTCGGACGTTGGCTGGTTGGGGGGTTGGTAGGTTCGTAGAGACGCGATGCTCGCGTCTGTAATCTGTAAATTAAAAATCAATTACATCAGGTTTTTTAAGATTCCCGTGGATGTCACAATATTGAGTGGGTACCGTACCAGGCAGGAAAACCTCCCGCTCCGGGGTGCAATACTCAGTAGCCAACTTATGCGTCTCTGAGCATACATTTGCATAAACAATGGATGCTTCTGGAATTTCGAATTCCTGCCGATCCCAGTCCAGACTATCATATACAGCTTTCATGTACTGAGCCCAGATAGGCACTCCTAATGCCGAGCCAGCCATACCGGGTCCAAGACTGATACCTTGAGAATCCATACCAACCCAGACCGCTGTGGATAAACGCGTAGTAAAGCCCACATACCAGGCATCGGTAAAGCCTGTTGTGGTACCGGTCTTGCCTCCGGATGGTTCATGAAAACCAAATCTGGTTCGAGCACCAACCCCGGTCCCCCGATTGGCAACGGTCTCAAGCAGCGATATCATGATGTATGAGGTCCCACGACCCAAAACCTCTTTACGATCCGGTGTATAGTTTCGCAGTGTTCCCCCAAAGCGATCCTGAACTGACAAAATTCCCAGCGGTTGGATCCATATTCCTAACCGGGGATAAACGGCATAAGCCGCCGCCATTTCCATGGGGTAAACAGCAGAAGCTCCCAAAGCCAGCGCATCACCGGGGTACAACCGTGTTGTGATACCCATGGCTCGAGCTTTTTCTACAACCGCCGCCGGAGCTATTAATTCCTGAATTGTTCTGACAGCGATCAAATTCAATGAACGTCGAATTCCTTCTCGCAGGGTGGTCTCCCCTCCCATGCTAAGGTCATAATTCTTGGGACGCCAATCGGTTGAATCATTCTTGCCGGTCTTGATCACCACAGGCTGATTAAGCAACGTAGTTGTTACAGGATACCCATTATCAATAGCAGCCGTGTATAGAAATGCCTTAAAAGATGACCCGGGTTGCCGGATCATCTGGGTCGCCCGGTTCCATTTGGATTTATTGAAATCCTTACCGCCGACCATGGCTTTGATCTGACCCGTTTCAACATCTAACGAGATCAACTGGGCCTGAACTGTTAATAATTGTTCGATTTGCGGTGTCATCTCAACTGAATCACTGATCATCAGTCGCACCGTATCAACCGTTAACTCGATCTTATATCTTTCCAGAATTTCAGCCAATGCCTGAGAGTTTTTATCAAGCATTCGCGCATCAAAAATGGCCTGAACCCGATCCAGTTCTTTGGCCACCACCTGGTTGGCAATCGTCTGCATTCGGGTATCCAGACTGGTATAGATGGTCAAGCCATCACGATAGAGATCCACACCCAGCTCATCATCCTCTTTTTCAAGTTGACGGCGGACATATTCTCCAAAATGAGGCGCTACATTACCGGCGGCCATACTGTCAGGAGTATAAGTATCAATAGGAAGGGACTTGAAATAATTGCGTTCAACAGCATTGATGGCTTTTTCACGGAACATGGAATTGATCACCACATTGCGCACATGGTGAGAACGATCAGGATGGGTGATGGGTGAATAATAAGCAGGTGCTCTCAACATACCCACCAGAATGGCACCTTCGTCAAGGGTCAAATTTTCAACCCGTTTATTAAAATATTTGGTGGAAGCCGCCTGGATACCGTAAGCTCCATGTCCGAAATACACCGTATTCAGGTACATGGTCAGGATCTCTTCTTTGGTAAAAGTGTGTTCGATCTGAACTGCTGTGATCAGCTCTCGGATCTTTCGTAGATAGGTCTGCTTGAAACCGATCCGGGCGTATAGACTACGTGCCAGTTGCTGGGTTAGCGAAGAGGCACCACCATGTATTTCACCAGTCAGAAGATTAAGACTGATGCTGTAGACGGTTCTAAAAAGATTCATGCCCCAGTGGCTGTAAAAACGTTGGTCTTCAGTGACGATAAGCGCCTTTTTTACATGGGGTGGAATTTCATTGGATTTGACCAGGGTGCGTTGAGTCGTAAAAAGTTCCTGGATCACCTGATCATCAGACGAAACAATACGGGTGATCAGGTCAGGGTCGTAACGTTCCAACTCATCCAGTGAGGGCAGGTCCTGAGCTAAAAAATATATCCAGACAAATAGACCGATGGTGAATACGATACTCAGGCTCAGCGCAATGTAAATTCGTTGCTTAAACTTCTGCTGACCACCTCTGGCTTTGAATTGCTTCATCATAGCTTACAATTATAAACTTTTAAGCCCGTCATGTTCATACGTTTTTAGATATCTGTAGAAAAAAGGAGTAGAGACGCAATGCATTGCGTCTCTACCGTAAATAAAATCAAAATAATTCCTATGGCAACAATCAGCCAAAGATCAACTTTTCAGCCACCTCGTCTGATTGAGCCTTGATAGTTGTATGCAGAGAGCCGCCATGACTATCCATGGTGACTACGGCTGGAAAATCCTTGACCTCAATGTGCCAGAAAGCTTCAGGAACACCCAGTTCCTCCAACATGTAAACGTCCTTGACCTTGACCACAGATTTAGCCAGTGAGGCAGCCAGTCCGCCAATAGCATGTAGATAGACACCACCGGATTTGGCTAAACCAGCCAGCGTTTGAGCACCCATGCCACCTTTTCCGATCACTGCCCGCACTTTGTAGTGTTCCATGACAGATGCTTCATACGGTTCTTCACGGATACTGGTGGTTGGACCAGCAGCCACAAATGACCAGGAACCATCATCGTGTTGTTTGACAACGGGTCCACAATGGTAGATCATGCTATTTTCCATAATGGGATTGAGCCAATCCGGCCAATTCTCATGGATATATTTATGGGCAGCATCCCGGGCTGTTACCATAAGACCTGAAATGACTACTTCATCCCCAATCTTCAATTCGCGAATGGCTTCCTCGGAAACCGGTAATTGTAACTTAATCATAGGTTACCTCCCCACTGGCCTTCAAGATCATGCTGTGTCGACGATAAGCCCAGCACATATAAGCAATTGATACAAAAAAGGATGCCGGTAAGCGGTGCAAAGCTCCCATTTTCACTCCCAACACTGTGGTGTTACCACCAAAGCCCATGGGACCAATGCCTAATTTGTTCAGATCATCCTTGAGTCTGGCTTCCAATTCAACTAATTCAGGATTGTCGTTGGTGTCTGTAATTTTTCTAAAAAGTTGAGTCTTGGCAGCCAGATGGGAAGAGGTCCGATCTCCGCCGATTCCGATTCCCAAAATTCCGGGAGCACAGCCCAAACCCTGAGCAGCATTGACTGCATCCACGATCACCTTGTAAACACCATCCAGATCACGGCCGGCACCCAGAGCAACATCTGGCAGCTTATATTGAGTAGAAACATTCTCGCATCCCCCCCCTTTAAGCATCAATTTGAACTCGATGTAATCCTTATCCCATTCTTCGAAATGAATGAAAGGTTGACCTTCACCAATATTATTTCCTGAATTCTTCCCGGTAATCGAATCCACTGCATTGGGTCGCAGATAACTCTTCTCCACGGCCTCAGCGGTAGCCTCTTTAATAAGCGCCGTGAGCTTCAGCATGGAAACACCTTCCGGAATATGGATCAGGTAGATATTGGTCCCCGTATCCTGACAGATCGGTGTGGATTCATCCCGTGCCAGATCAATATTCTTCAGTAGCATCCCAAATACACTACGAGCGGCTGAACCCTCGGGTTCATTCTGCTGCGCCTCCAGGATGGCATCTACCACATCTTTTGGCAAATCTGTAGCGGCTAAACGGATGAGCTCAAGGAGCTGATCCTTCAGAACTTTTTCATCATATTGAAACATATTTCACCCCTAGTTTTCGATACAACAGCCCTTAAGTCGCGGGCTGCTAACTAATCTATCCTCGAACAAGTGCTACTTAATTTCCCAAACATCGCCGGAATAAAACAGATCTTCCAGAGTACCTTCTCCCTTAATCCTAATCACATCACTGATCTGTGAATGCAATAGTTCATCATAGGTAGGCGCTTCAATTGCCCGCAACACACCAAATGGAGTTGGATTCAATGGATCGAAGGTCATCTCCAGTAAGAGATTCGTGATATTGGAATTAGTCTCATCATGTACCAGCAGATCTTTTTCCGACCAGTCGCCACCCAGAGAAACCACCTTGGGGTGGTTATCCTTCATGATGATTCCCTTGTCGTGTTCCTTGCCAAAGATCATGGGTTCACCATGCACCACAAAGAGAGCACTATCCGGCCTGGTCGCCTTGTTCTCAACATCGGAAAATTCACCATCATTGAAGATGACACAGTTCTGATAAACCTCAATAAAGGAAGCTCCCTTATGACGTTGGGCTCGTTTAATATTTTCCTGTAAACCCTTGCCGTCAACATCCAGCGCCCGGGCGATAAACGTTGCGTTGGCTCCCAGAGCAACAGCACTGGGGTTAAAGGGGCGGTCAATTGAACCAAACGGAGATGACTTGGTCTTCATACCCAGTTGAGAGGTTGGAGAATACTGACCCTTGGTTAAACCATAGATCCGGTTATTAAACAAGAGGATATTCAGATCGATATTCCGCCGCAACACATGGATCATGTGATTGCCGCCAATGGAAAACCCATCACCATCACCGGTTATGACCCAGACCGCCAGATCGGGGTTGGCCAGCTTAACGCCGGATGCAATAGCCGGAGCCCTACCATGGATCGAATGAAAACCATAAGTATCCATATAATAAGGGAAACGACTGGAACAGCCAATACCGGAGATAAAAGCGTAATTTTCTTTTTTGACACCCAGCACTGGCAGGGTCTTTTGCATGTTGGCCAGAATTGAGTAATCACCGCAACCCGGACACCAGCGCACTTCGTTACTGGGTACAAAATCTTTCCTGGTTAGATTCAACTCTTCTATACCTTGAATAGTCTCACTCATCTTACTATACCTTATCTATTGTTGCTCGGGACTTAACCGAGGATCTCATTGATTTTGTTTTCGATCTCTGAAGCACGGAAGGGTTCTCCACGAACCTTGTTCAGTTGGTGAATGGGTCTCAGCAATTCAGCCCTCAACAGTAATGACAACTGACCCGAATTTACTTCAGGAATCAGGATCTCATCAAAACTGTCACAGATCGTTTTCAAATCTGCCGGATAAGGACTCACCCAACGCAGATGTATATGACTGACAGATCGTCCAGCCTTGCGAGCCCGCTCGACAGCCACATGAATAGAACCATGGGTGCTACCCCAGCCAATAACCAGCAAGTCCCCTTTGGAATCTCCGCAAATCTCGAGTGCCGGTATTTCCTGAGTGATTTTCTGAACCTTCCTTGCCCGGATATCAGTCATAAGTTGGTGATTCTCTGGATCCTGACTGACCATACCGGTAAGGTTCTCTTTTTCCAGACCACCAATGCGATGTTCCAAACCCTTGGTACCAGGTATTGCCCAGGGACGGGCCTCATTCTCATCACGCGCGTATGGCATAAATCCATCTTCACCGCGAGCTGATGGATCAGGGTGAGTCACCTTGATTTCCGGTAAATCTTTCGGGTCAGGAATTTGCCAGGGACCCGAACCTTGTCCCAGATAACCGTCGCTCAGGACAATGACCGGAGTCATATATTTCAGAGCAACCCTGGCTGCTTCAAAAGCACAGTCAAAACAGTCAGCCGGATCCTGTGCTGCAATCACTGGAATAGGTGCATCACTATTGCGCCCAAGAACAGCCTGGAATAGATCGGATTGTTCCATTTTGGTAGGCATTCCCGTACTGGGGCCACCCCTCTGAACGTTGATGATCACCAGGGGCAATTCAGTAATAATTGCCAATCCGATTGCTTCCGTTTTCAGCGCCATTCCCGGGCCTGAAGTTGTGGTACAGGCCAGGTCGCCAGCATAAGAAGCACCAATGGCTGAAGTGATACCAGCAATCTCATCCTCGGCTTGAAAGGTTTTAACACCAAAGTTTCTTAAACCGGATAAGGTGTGCAGGATCTCACTGGCAGGTGTAATGGGATAGGATCCTAAAAACAATTCCTTACCCGCTTTCTTCGCTGCAGCTACCAAGCCATAAGCGACAGCCACATTGCCGGTGATATTTCGGTATTTGCCTTTGGGCAGTTCTGCTTTCTCAACAGCATAGGAAGTGGTAAAGATTTCAGTTGTCTCACCGTAATTATATCCGGTTTTCATCGCTGTGATATTGGCTTCTGCTATTGCTGGATTCTTGCCGAATTTTTTACGAAGCCAGGTTTCAGTCGGTTCAACTGGCCGGTTATACATCCAAAAAAGCACACCCAAAGCAAACATATTCTTGGTACGCTCGATCCCTTTGGAAGTCAGATCAGAATCTTCCAACGCTTTGCCAACCAGTTTGGACATTTCCATACTGTAAACAGTAAATCCATTCAGTGTATCATCCTCGAGGGGGTTCGTTTCCCAGCCAGCCATTTTTAAATTCTTGGCCGTAAAAGCATTCGCATTGGCCAGAATAGTACCGCCCTTTTTCAGATCCTTGAGATGAACCTTTAAAGCAGCCGGATTCATGGCTACCAGGGTATCTGGAATATCACCTGGAGTAAAGACCCGCGATGAGCCGAACATCAACTGGAAGGCACTAACTCCAGCCAGGGTTCCCAGTGGTGCTCGAATCTCTGAAGGATAATTTGGAATGGTCTTTAGATCATTACCAACAATGGCAGTTGCTTCAGTGAAGCGTGTGCCGGTTAGCTGCATACCATCGCCTGAATCTCCAGCAAAGCGAATGGTAGCCTCATTAATACGTACAACTTTTTTCGTCATGAATCTGAACTCCTGATAAACGAAATTATGATTTTATGATTTGTATCGATTGGTTTTCCAGTATTAAACAGCGTTTGTACAAGCCAGGAGGGATGCAGGTCTACCGGTAATTTTGTCACCACTTTTTGAAGTCTATCCGACCTTGGATTTCCTAACCCGTTCATGAGCAAAAACTAACGTTCCCTCACAGGTAAATCAATGCTGAATGATATATCACACCATTTATTTTTCACAAGTATTTAACCAAGCAACTATTGAGCCGCATAAGCCATTACCTTTTCCTTTTTAAGAGCCCCACCACAAATCCATATCAAACCCGAAATGTTATCTTACATCGGTCGTTTCGACAAAGCTCAACGTCCTTATCCCCCCTGAATTCAGCAACTCAGCAACTCAGAAATTCGCAACTCGAAAACTATTTCCCCAAAGCCTGCCCCTTTAAAAAATACTTCTTCAGCTTGCTCTGAGCTGCTCCAAAGACAGTTCGTGCCGGAAAATTGCCATGTTTATTTACCACACCAGCCGATACACCAGTAAGTAGCTCAATACCCTCAGCGATGGTACCCACCGCCCAGATATGAAACTTATCTGCCTTAACTGCCTCCTGGATATCCGGCATAATCATCAAATTTTCCACATTGGATTGAGGAATAACAACACCCTGTTCACCAGTCAAACCCCGCATAGAGCAAAGATGAAAAAAGCCCTCGATCTTTTCGTTAACACCACCGATGGCCTGAATCTCCCCCCACTGATTCACCGAACCTGTCACTGCGACCCCTTGTTTAACCGGAAAGCCGGACAATGCCGAAAGAATGGCATATATCTCCGTAGAACTGGCACTGTCACCATCGATCCCACCATATGATTGTTCAAAGGTCAGGGTGATGGCCACGGATAGTGGGAAATTCTGGGCAAAGGTCTGCCCCAGGTAACCGTTAATGATCAGATTACCCTTGTCATAAGTCTTCCCTGAAAGTTTTGCTTCTCGCTCAACTGCAATGATGCCGGGTTCGCCCAGATAGGTTGTCGCTGTGATCCGGGAGGGTTTCCCAAAGGAATTATCACCCATGGAATAAACAGCCAGTCCATTGATCTGCCCCACTCGTTCTCCAGTAACATCGATCAGTAAGGTCTCGCTTTTTATGTTATCCCACACTTTTTCCTCGTAGAGACTGCCTCTGAAGAGCTTTTCCATGATAGCCCGTCGGACATCTTCTTTCTGAACCTGACGATGCTTTTTCTTTTTAGCCCAGTAGGCAGCTTCAGTGATAAGCCCAACCATGGCACCGAACTGCAGGGATAATTTTCCCTGATCACCAGCCAGCCTGGAGCTGTAAACAATGATCTGAGTAGCAGCCTGAGAAGTGAAGTGGGGTAACTTTCCTTCACGACAGACCCGGGCGATAAATTGACAGAAAAGGTGTTCATTCTCAGTATTTCGGGTTACCTCATAATCAAAATCAGCTCGCACCTTAAATGTTTTATTGAAAGCCTCATCCACTTCCTGCAGATAGCGGAAATAATCAGACCGACCCAATAGAACCACATTCAGATCCAGGGGAATTGGTTCTGGTCTCAAGGATGTTGTTGATGAAAATCCAAATTGTTCATTCACATCTTCGATCTGCAGGGATTTATTTTTAAGGGCTCGTTTTAAGGGTTCCCAAACATGGGCATTTTGCAGAACACTCTGGATGTCCAGGATTAAAAAACCACCATTGGCTTTAAGCAACGCCCCGGCAGTGATCATGGTAAAATCACTGTACCAGGCTCCCATAACTGCCTTTTTATCGATCCGACCAAACAGGTTATAGTAAGAGGGATTCGTATCTATGACAACGGGAGCTCCTTTCTGACGACTGTTATCAACCAGTAAGTTTACCTTATAACGTACCAGTAAGACTTTCTGGACCTGCTGAGGAGTGGCTTCATCCTCCTGAATAGTTTCCATGCCAGTGAACTCCTTCACATGTTCAGCAATATCATCCCGGACATCTTTTAAATATTCTATGATATCAGGGTACTTGGCATAATTCTCAAACAAGCGACCAATCCGATGTTCCACCGACTCCAGAGCGATCTTTTCCTGGAGATTTTCCACCACATCTTTCCGCTCTTCCTCCAACTCAGACATATCACTTAGGGCATCGCGCAACAGGTTCTGGATCAGACTGATCCGTTCGTTCAGGTCGGTTTGTTCTGGCTCAGTAAGCGCCGCAAACATCTCTTCACTCAGGGGCTCCCCGTCCTTGAGCGGAATAGTCTGAAAGCCTTCTTGACTCATGGTCAATTGGATGCTTTGTTCGGCTGCTTCTGCATTGACACCAGCGATTATCTCTTCACGACCCGTATCAAATTCTGCCGTTATTTCCTTCTTTCGCTTGGCATATAGCTCACCCTTGAAAACTTTAGGTAGATCCGTGCTCAAACTACCGATCAAACGTTTCATCTGTTTGGCAAACCTGACACCTTGACCAGCAGGCAGACTAAAGACTTTGGGATGATATTCGTCCCGGAAGTTAAAGATCAGGATCCAGTCCAGTGGTTCCGACTTAGTTGCAGCATACTTGGTTACCAGGTTCCTGACAATAGTGCTTTTGCCCGTGTCAGGCAAACCACCGACAAAGACATTGTATCCCGGAGCCAGTAATTCAAGACCAAATTGCAGAGCCCGTACAGCTCGTTCTTGCCCGATAACCTTTTTAAGACTGGGAAGATCTGCTGTCGACTTGAATTTTAGAGCATTATCATCAGTGGTTTTACAAAGATCTTTCGTGCTGAGTTTCTTCATTTTCAATTCCTGATAGCTAATTTATGACCCATCATTTGGATAAAATTGTTCATGACAAGGTTTGTTTCAATTCTAAATATCCTTGGCTAAGATAAACGTAGAATCAATCAGTACTGCTTAAAATTCATAGCTATCCAAGTGTGTATCGTAATCTTTTTTCACCTTTGTGAGACACGAACATGCTTGTTATGCTTGGATTTGATCTCGGCCTGGTAGAATCCCCCATTGACACGAAATAATCCTACTAAAACCTTCCCTGAAGAATACCTTTCCTGAACAACAAAGAGGACAATTATGACCACACATATACATACCGAAGCTTTCAATCCGGCCACAGGGGAATCCCTGGGAAAAATACCCCAAAATACCATTGATGACATCCGAGAGGCCGTCAAACGGATTCGGATAGCCCAAGTTAAATGGTCACAGCTCTCTTTTGCTGAACGGGGAAAATTTTTACGCAAGATGCAGCGTTACCTGGTTGAGCACGGTGAAGAGGTTGCCCGCATCATTTCTCAGGATAACGGAAAAACCCTGCCGGATGCTTACATGACCGAAGTATCCGCCGCAATCATTTCTTTTGATTATTATATCAAACATACTGCCCGGGTCTTGCGTCCCAGACGAGTCAAGGGTTCGCATATCTTTGGACTCTATACCCGTAACCGACTCCAGCATGTTCCTATGGGTGTCATTGGGATCATTTCACCCTGGAACTATCCTCTGGCCATTCCCATCCATGAGATCCTCATGGCACTGATGTCCGGCAATGGCCTGCTTTATAAGGCTGCATCTGAGACCCAGATGGTGGGTGGCATAATTCAGAAAATAATAGATGCTGGAGAGCTCCCAAAAGACCTGTTTATCCAGGTGAATGTGCCAGGTCGAGTTGCCGGCGACGCATTCCTGGAAGCTGGGATCGACAAACTTTTCTTTACCGGCAGTGTCCCTATTGGCAAGAAGCTCATGGCCAAAGCAGCCGAGACCCTGACCCCGGTATCCCTGGAATTGGGCGGAAACGATCCCATGATCATCTGTGCTGAAGCCAACTTGAAAAAAGCGGCCAATGGAGCGATCTGGGCTGGTCTTTCCAACTCGGGTCAAAGTTGTGCCGGAATCGAACGGGTCTATGTTCATCGGGATGTCTATAAACCTTTCCTGAAGATCCTGCGCAAAAAAGTCGAACAACTCAAGGTCGGAGACCCAGCCCAAATTAGTAGTGATATCGGCACCATGACAACTTCCCGCCAACAGGAAGCGGTTCGCAAAGTACTGAAAGAGGCTATTGATCAGGGAGCTGTTGTGTCAGCTTTATCGCAGATCGATGGTGAGACAGAACAGGCGTTGCCCGCCACTATTCTCACGGATGTAAATCATCAGATGACTGTCATGCAGGAAGAAACTTTCGGTCCTGTACTGGGGGTCATGTCTTTCAAGACCATTGAGGAAGCTATTCAACTGGCCAATGACTCTGACCTGGGTTTAACTGCTTCGGTTTGGACCAAAAACCACCGCCTGGGTCGTCAGATCGCCTCACAATTACAGGCTGGTGTGGTCACCATCAATAACCACCTGGTCTCACATGGTATTCCCAACCTACCCTGGGGTGGCTTTAAACAAAGTGGTATCGGACGAACCCATGGTGAAGTGGGGTTACTGGAGATGACAGAAACACGAGCAATTGTAACAGATTATTTACCCCTGAATAAGCAGTTCTATTGGACACCTGTCCCCGGATTTATCTACCGGCGCTGGGTCGGATTTGTGATGATCGTCGGTGGAACCTGGAAATTCAAAATGAAGGGCTTGCTTAAACTCATATTTGGTTTCAAAAAAACTAGATAGTAGCGACGCAAAATTTTGCGTCGCTACCAGGATCAATACCCCCTGAAATTATTCAATATCTGATCTATGAATCCTTCTTATGATACATACTATCGATCAAAGCTTTAAATTTCTCATTGATCTGCTTGCGCTTCAGCTTCAAAGTCGGTGTGATCTCCCCGGCTTCCATGGTAAAAGGTTTGGGTAGCAGTTTGAACTTTTTAATCGTTTCATATTGAGCCAGTAATTTTGATTGTAATTCAATCCGTTTTTTATAAAACTCTGTAACATGAGGATGAGCAATAAGCTCTTCGGGCGAGCTGTATTGAATTTTCTTCTTCCGAGCCCAGATCTCCAGACTCTCAAAAGCCGGTACAACCAAGGCACTGATGAATGTGCGCTTGTCCCCAATGGCAATGATCTGTTCGATGTAAAAATCCTTCCCCACCAGGGTTTCAATATTTAGAGGCGCAATATTTTTACCACCTGAGGTAATGATCAGGTCTTTGATTCGATCAGTAATCATTAAATAGCCATCCTCATCAAATTCACCAATATCTCCAGTATGAAACCAACCATCAATAATGGATTCTGCCGTTGCCTCTGGATTATTGTAATAACCCAACATCACCTGAGGTCCCTTGACCAGAATCTCCCCTGAATCAGCAATTTTGACTTCGCAATTGGGAACCAGTTTTCCCACAGTTCCAAACTTGAACGCGCCTGGTGTGTTGTAGGAAACCATGGGTGAAGTTTCTGTCAGACCATAACCCTGACAGATCAGCAAACCACAGGACAGAAAGAACTCCTCAATTGATTTTTCCAGTGGTGCCCCTCCGGCAGAGAAGAAATTCTTATCGCCCCCCACCAAAGCCCGGATCTTCGAAAGGACCAGCTTGTCATACAGCTTATGTTTCAACTTGAGACCCGTTGAGATATCCTGCTGAGTGAATGATCTGGCGTAATAGTTCGCTCCCGTTTTAAGGGCTGCTTCAAACAGACTCTTTTTCAACTTTGAAGCACTTTCCTGATTGTTCATTACTGCCGCATAGATCTTTTCGTACAAACGGGGGACGGAAACCATGGCCGTGGGCTTGATCTCCTGCATAGTGTCTATGACCTGCTTGGGATCTTCCAGGTAAGTGTGGGTTGCCCCCTTCAGATAAACGTAATAGGACCACATCCGCTCATAGACATGACTCAATGGCAGAAAACATAACGAGGTGTCCTTGTTGGTCACGCTGAAATTTGCGTCGACCGCTTCAAATTGATGAAACAGATTGGCGTGAGATAGCATCACACCCTTGGGATTGCCCGTGGTTCCAGATGTGTAAATAATGGTGGTCAGATCATCCTGCCTGATTTTATCCATTCGGCTATTGATCTCAGATTCAAATCCTGCCACATCTTCGATATTTGAAAACGCATTGAATCGAACAGCAATTGATGCATCAAGAGTAATATCCTGATCATAAGAAACGATTTGGATCGAGAGCCCCTCTGAATGGATGGCAGCTAAATTCTGGTACTGCACTTCATTTCCCACGAAGATCAACTTGATCCCGGCATCTTTGACAATGTATTGGGCTTGCTCCTTGGTATTGGTGGCATAAATGGGTACTGAGACCGCCCCGGCCATGATGCAGGCAAAATCACTCACCGCCCATTCATAACGATTGGCCGAGTATATTCCCACTGTATCTCCTCTTTGAATTCCAGCATTGATCAGGGCACAGGCCAATCGCCTGATCTTTTGCCCAAACTCAACATAGGTCAAAGATGCCCAATTATCTTCTGCCTTATACCTCAGGGCTGTGTGATTGCCATATTCTGCAATCTTTTCGATGATCATTTGACCAATGTGCTCGTATTTCATTAGTATTCGCTCCTAATAATTAGTCTCTGTTTTTTACTTCCCTGATAAACCATTAAAATGGTTCCTTATCCTAGTGTCACAACTTAAGTCGTGGGTTCCTATATGTTCAGCAAGCCAATAACCGTTTCAACGGTTTATAATATGTCGTAAAATTACCTCTTTTTAAAACGTTGCATGACCTTGGCCATTACCCGTACAGACCAGGGATTATCATCACCCATGGGCATGGAACCCCTTGAGCTATACAGTTCCTCCATCATTTTCATAACTTCCTTTTTGATCATTCCCCGAAAGGGCAGCCTGGCGACCATACCGTACATGGCGGCACTGCCCTTGACTGCCAGATCAGGATTACTGCGAACTGTATCCACAGCATTCTCAAGATCTGACAGGAAACTCTTAATAATTTTAGCATGACCGGGAACCACCATGATATGCAAGCCCTCTGGTTGCTGTAACCGGTCGATGTGCCAACCCAGGGCTTCCATTTGATCACCAACTGCAAAAATGTTGACCTGGTCATCCGTTGAATGGTAACCAAAGACACTCATATCGGGATGACCCATCACCCTTAAACCGTCAATTGCCTTGATCCCGGCTTGAAGCTTACCCGAAACTTCCATGATCTCCCTGGCATTTTTGCAATAGCCTTCCTCTCCCAGGGCGTGCATGGCAGCCCAGGCGGCTGCGAAAGCTCCTCCTGGACGGGTTCCCAATAGAGCTGGTGAGGCAAAAATGCCACCGGGCCAGTTCTCATGTACAAAAAACTGGTGCTTCATGTATTTCATACTGCGATAAATAACCGTGGAGGCACCCTTGGCCGCAAAACCGTATTTATGAACATCAGCAGAAATAGAGGTCACACCGGACAGTCGAAAATCAAACTCCGGCACAGCCTCTCCGTTCTTTTCCATAAAGGGCAACAAAAAGCCTCCCAGGCAGGCATCTACATGTAGGGGGATATCAAACTGCTGCGCCACCAGACTCAACTCAGCGATCGGATCAATCACTCCGTGGGGATAGGAAGGAGCCGAGCCCACCAATAGAACGGTACGACGATTGATCAGTTTCCGAACGGCCTCTACATCCACTCTGAAATCACTTTTCAAGGGGGCGTAAATGATTTTCACGCCAAAATACTTAGCTGCTTTGGTCCAGGCGACATGGACACTCTCAGGAACGACCATCTCCGGTTTGAAAGGCAGTTTCCGCTTTGATCTAGCCATATCCCGATAGGTCAGAACCGGCAGTAAACAACTTTCTGTCCCACCTGAGGTAATGGTTCCCACCGCTTTTTTATCGCCATGAAGCATGGTGGCAGTCATGTTGATCACCTCTGTTTCAAAGCGTTTCAGGCTTTTAAACGCCATGGGATTCAGGGCATTCTCAGAGAAGTAGAGGTTGTACGCTTTTTTCAGAAACTCGGTATGTTCTTCATCGAGGTGATAAACCAGGCTCCAGGTCTTGGAGTCATGATAATTGACGTCCCTGCTTCCATACTGCTGCATCTGTTTCAGGATCTCAGCGTGATCGAGGCCTTTTTCAGGTATGGTTTTCATAGTCTATATCCATTAATTTTTTTTAAACATAAAGGTACTAAGCGGTCCTGCCAGTTCTATGCCCCTATTGCAGGATATGGTCAACCAGTAACAATATGTCAGCAATAGTCACCAGCTCATCCTGATTCAGGTCACCCACTTCCAATTGATACTCTGAAGCAGTTAAATTGCCTAGAATGATACTTATTAACCGGATCAGGTCAGAAATATCGGTCTGGTAGTCGTAATTAACATCACCCATTGTGTCAAACAATAGGTCTCC
>JAYEKW010000212.1:3919-26831 GCA_034716895.1 Candidatus Neomarinimicrobiota bacterium | reverse complement strand
AGGGTAAGCGGAAGGTTTATCATGTTAGAGAGATCAAGATCTGTTTGTAGGTAGAAACCATGATGAGTTTCGATTGAGTCCAATGCTTCAAAATCGCCTTCAAAGAGATCTTCTGAATAGTGTAGTTCCATTCGGGTTGCCAGTGGGCCGGTGAAGGTTTGAATATCCGCACCAAAAACTTGAGGTTGGGATCCAAATTCATTTGGTTCGGTTTGGGTAAAATAGGATGCACCCAATTCAAGGGCATCCATAGGGCTGTACGCAGCGCGTCCACCGAGTGCAAATCCGTCTGCCGCACCGTTGACAAAAAATGCCGAGAGATGGGCAGATCCACGTGATGCATGAAGATTAAGACCCATATCATTCCAGCCATTGATGCTTTTTTCATTAAGTAGGGGGGTGGAAACCAAACGACGATCGGCAGATGCTATATGTTGCCAGTCAATTCCAAATGGCACATCGAATTGGCCGATTGAAAGCCCAATGTGATCGAGATAGTTTCCTCGGGCTGTATGTACTCCATCTTCTCCATCTAGGATGATTTCAATAAATCCAGCGCCTGCTTCAAAGGTGCTAGTTTCAGGATTATAAGCGATGGCGCCTTCAAAATTAATACCGGGTCTGATGACTGCAGAGAGACCCAACTCAAATTGGCCATACTGAATTTCCTGGGTTGATTGATCATTCAGGGGAGTGACCCACAAAATATCTGCAAATCCAGAAAATTGTAGTTGCGCAAAAACCATTGATTGGAGGACCAGGAGTCCGATTAAGGTGTGGGCTAAACGCTGATGGGGCATGTGAGACTCCTTAGTTAGTTGATGTCAACGTACTTACCTTCAAAGCCCATGCCAGTTCAAGAAATTGAATGATCAGCAGAAATAAGACCCTGAGAATGGTGGTATACAAGCATTGTATGCTATAAATCAAGTAAGATGTTATTGTAATCATCTCCGACAATTCACGTCAGAGCTCGACACTTTTGTCGAATAGCCAACCTTGCCAGGGCGGAGCATATTGGTTATCACAGACGATTACCAGGTGTTGAAAACAAAGATGAGCACATGTATATACAAGTAGCGGTGAATTGATACAGGGCAAAATGTGTCACAAATAAATAATTGCTAACATCAATAAGAAAGTTCTTGCAAGAGCATGTTAGTAGGTATAAACTAACCGCACAAAAGATGAATAAACTCGATACCAAGACCCGCCAAAAACAAATCCTCGATGCATCATTGAATTTGATAAAGGAAGGTGGGATTCAGAATTTGACCATGAAACGGATATCCCAAAAAGTCGGTATCTCAGAGCAAGCGATCTATCGTCATTTTCGAAATAAGCAGGATATCCTGTGCACCATTATCAGTCATTTTAATAATCATTTTGAGGCTGTTTTTGAATCGGTAAAAAAGATTGAGGTAATCGAAGATAGAATCCAGGCTTTTATGGATGGACACTTGAATTATTTTCAGGCGAATCCGGCTACGGCGGCTGTTATCTTCTCAGAAGAAATTTTCCAATATGATTCAACCCTGGCTCAGAAGGTTAACGAATTAGTTGAGCGTCGGATTGCAGTAATAACAAAGTTTGTTGAGTCTGCTCAAGCACAGGGGAAATTCAAACCTGGATTGAATCCTGAAGATCTCGCCTATATTTTTCTTGGCAGTCTTCGCTTTTTGGTCACTACCTGGCGTTTAGGAGGGTTCAAATATAATATCAGGGTTAGAGGCGAGTCAATGAAGTCAACCATCCTTCAATTGATAAAGTAAGTGGGAATTTTTTTATGGAAACCATGTTAGTTTATATCAACATACACAACGCAATAACAAATACCTGAGGCTTTAATATGATCGGTGAAAAACGCGGACAGCACCAAAGAAGTAAGCTTGGAAATTACTGGAGCCTCATTAAAAGTTTGCAGACCGGCCTGTTACTTTTTACCGGTATTGCTGGTTACACCAGTGCTCAGTGCCCTGTTGGTGAATCCTCACAGATTATTGGCTTGAGCATTAGTCTATTTCTGGCCATTGCCGGGAGCACCGTCCTAAATATGGTCTGGGATCGAGATATTGACTCCAGAATGGAACGAACTGCCCATCGTCCCCTGGTGAACGGAGCGTTACAGGTAAACCATGCCTTGATCTTTGGAATTGTAATTTCTGTTGTTGGCTTGATAGTGGCCTATTGGCTCGATCCGCTCTATGCTCTAATTGTGGGTGGTGGATTATTTATTGATGTGGGGATCTATACGATGTGGCTCAAGCGGAAAACTGCCTGGTCCATTGTATGGGGTGGCATTTCCGGGGGAATGCCCATTCTTGCTGGACGTGTTTTGGCTGTGGGTCATATCGACGGTATTGGGGTACTCTTCCTACTCTCCGTTTTGCTGTGGATTCCGACCCACATCCTAACTTTTAATATTCGCAACTTTGCTGATTATCGCAAAGCTGGAATTCCCACTTTTGCCGATCGTTATGGCTTCATGAATACACGCTGGATTATTGCAGCATCAAGTGTAGGCGCATCTCTGGCAATTGGTTTGGGTTTATATTCCTTAGGGCTATCCTGGGGCTACCTTAAAGTTCTGGCGATTTTATCAACAGGGTTGCTGGTCTTGGCCACCTTTATCGTGTTTCGCCCCTCTGAAAAACATGATTTTTATCTTTTCAAATATGCTTCACTTTACATGATGGGAGCGATGTCAATTATTTCATTCAGCTCTTTTTAGTGATGAAGCTTTTTTAAAACAATACATACACAAAAACACCGAGGAGGTAAGGTATGTTTAACAAAACGAGCAAAAACCAGAATATGATTATGGCTGTTACAGCCGTAGTCGCTGGTTTGTTCATGATGTATGTCGCACCTGAACAAGGGATGCGGACACTGAAACTTGCGCTGGATGGCGTAATTAATAGGATCCTTTATGTAGATCCAGATTTCTACCCGGCAGTACCGATCTTAGGAGCAACTTACGGAGCCTGGATGGTCATTCTGTACTTGGCTGGAGCATTCGCAATCGTTATTGCTCAGAAAGTTTATACGGGTCAAGAATGGGCTAGAGCAACAGTTCTAGGATTGGTAGCAATTCCTGCTGTATCCGGAATGACTATGCTGATTCCCTGGATGGTTCTCATCGTTTCTGATTATGCAGCTATGTATGCAGCTGGTACACACCCTGTAGCTGGTATTGCGCCACCACCAACGGATGTATCTGTCATGCCGCCAGTACTAATGACCATGGTTTTAGGGCTAGTTTTTTACTACGTATTTCTGCTCGCTGACCAGGATACCCTTAAAAATAAACTCTTGAAACTTGTTCCTTATACCGCTGTCGGTATTGTTGCTGGTATGGTTTTCATGAATGGTCAGCACGGTGTTCGCTATTTTATCTTTATCCCAGAAATGCTTAGAGCTGGAGCTGATGGCGTTATGGGTACTGGATCTCCTCTGGGCGGTTCATTGAATGTCTTGGGTAATCTTTTTACCAACCTGGATCATTACGATGCGCTTGACCTGGTAAGAGTTTCACAGGCTCAGATTGATGCCGGACAATTGGTTGCCACGAAAGAAGCAGTTTACGATCCAAACACGCTCCTGCTTCTCCTGGGTGGTTACATGAATTATGCTGCATCATATCTCATGATTCTCGCAATTCCCTTCCTCGCAATGAAGAAGAAAATTGGTTACTACATGGTTACCGGTACCGCTCTGGCAACAGCTCTGATCGGTTTCAACGGATATATTGTTCGTGATTCTTTTGAATGGGCCGTTGGTGGTTTCATGTCACTGATTCTTTTGGTGATTTTCATGCTACCTATCTTCAAACCTTTCTATTTGAAAGAAGAAGATTTCTAAGCACGATTGTTTAAAGCTTGCAAGGAGTCTCTGTCTTGTACAGGGACTCTTTTGCGTAAATCACAGGCAATATTTAACGTAGATTTCCAAAACATTTGCAACACTGGCTTATTTATTGCTAATGTGAAATACATGAAGGTGAAAATTAATAAAAGGAACTATAAATGAAAAAATTTAATGAGCTATATCATTATTTCTTTCAGTCAACCAAGGGTCTGATCCTGCTGGCAATGTCAGCAATTGCTGTGATTACTGCAGTGTGGGGTACACTTTCAGGTCCCATGATTGAATGGGGAGTAAGAGATATAGTTGTTAATCTAACTGGAATGGATCTAACATCTGTTGAACGATCTGGTCGGATCATCATGCTGTATCATGTGATTGCTATGATCATTGTTGCCATTGAAGTCTACATGATGACCTCAATCATACCCATGCGTAAACACCAGCAGTCAACTATCAATGCCACGATCACTGTTGGCTGGATCACTGCTATGGTTTTTGGTTTAACTTTTGGCTATTTTGGCCACAATTATTTCTACCATGGTCTCTTTCTGGTAGGCCAATCACTGATCTTCTTTGCCGGTATACTTCTAGCTGCGGCTATTTATCCCTGGCGACGTGAATATCTGGTTACCGATAATGAGTATGCTCATACCAAAAATGGTTATGACATGGAACGGATCGCGCTCTTTATTATGACAGCCGCCATGCTGATTTCAGCTGGTTTTGGTGCGGTTACCGGGTCGTTCTGGTCTAATGGTCATGAAACTTTCCTGGCTGAAGATTTGATTCGCGAACCTGGTAAAACGGCTTTGCAGAAATCAATCATTGGTCACCTGCACATTATGTTAACGTTGATTGCCGTTTCCATTACGTTGATCGTTGGACGCTGGATGGACTGGAAAGGCAAATTGCACAAAGTTGGTATGCCTTTGATGATCATTGGTATCATCGTTATTTCCAGTGGTGTTTGGTCAGTAGTTTGGACACACATGGCGCATACCTTCATTTATGTAGGTTCAGTCTTTGTCATGTTATCAGCACTGCTGTTGGTTATTTATGCCTGGGGTAAACTCATCCGTGACCGCATAGCTGAACAAGGCATTGAGAACCCAACATTTTTCCAGAAATTCGCTGCCTTACTGCACGATCCCATCAAATTTGGTCCCTTCTGGCAGATGGTTTTTATGAACTTTACAGTAAGTGGTGTTGGTATTTTTATGGCCATCAAGCTGGATGAAATATTCCGCGTCTGGCCAGCTCGTGAAGAAAGAGTCACTCTGACTGGGCACTGGCATATTTTAGCAGCCATTGTTGCCACCATTATCATCATGTACTATGTTGATATCTCCGGTATCAAAGGTAAAGCTAGAAAATGGTTTGGTTGGACCCTGATCATTGGTTCAGACCTTGCGTTTGCAGCTGCTACCATTTTCTCCATGAAACGTCTTTTTGTCACGGAGTATTACGAGCAACCCCTGGTTAATATGACCATGCTGGCAACTGATTTTGGCTTGGGTGCCATCCTGATAATTGTGGGTGGCCTATTAGGCTGGAGACTCATTGATTTATTCAAGAAGGATGGCGCGCTTTGGGAACAAGAAGCTAAAGATCCAGAATTGGACATTAATCCCACCGCAGAAATGACCCAAGAAGGTCGGGATAAGATTAGAGCCCAAATGGAAAGAGAGGGGTTATAATGAGACTTATTAAACTTCTGATTCCGTTCATGGTTTTAGCCTCATTTGTATTCGCTAAAGAAGAAATTGAATATGTTGATTCAGGTGTGAATCCAGATCTTTGGATTACCATCCCAGCTGGCGATTTCTTTTATGGGCAACACGAACATGTGAAAACCACTGTTGAATATGAAATCATGGCCACCCATGTAACCAATACACAGTATGCTGCTTTCCTCAATGCTGCCATAGAGCAGAAAGCAGTCTATGTCAAAAATGATACGGTTTGGGGTTTTCATCCTGGCGATCCCTTCCATGAATATCTCCATGAGTTTGAAATTCCTGCTGGAGATTATCCATTGGTCCCCATCAAAAATCCCGGCTTACGATTGAGCTATACAAATGGTCAATTCGCATCAAAAAAGGGCTATGATAATCATCCCATGGTTGAAGTAAGCTGGTTTGGTGCCAATGCTTATGCAAAGTTCTACGGGTATCGCCTTCCACTTGAAATTGAGTGGGAAAAAGCAGCCCGAGGTACAGGTACGAGACCGTTCCCTTGGGGAGATCATATCGAGAAAAACCGGGCAAACTTCATCAGTAGTCACAATCTGTTCGAAAAGATGTTTGACGATGTTGTAAAAACAACGCCGGTTGGCTTTTACAATGGTGAAACACATAATGGATATCAGACCCTTGATAATCGCAGTCCCTATGGTCTCTATGACATGGCTGGGAATGTGAAACAATGGGTTGGTGATGATCATAAATATGTTCACTATCGTTATATACGTGGTGGTAATTACAACAGCTATGAGTTGTATCTGAGGGTCTGGGTGAGAGATAGTGCTGGTCCCGAACATACCAGCATGAGCCTGGGGTTTAGGTGTGCCCGGAATCCTGTAGTGGAAATGGAAGCTGCACCAGCAGATTCCGTCAAAAGCGAGTAAGCAAAATGTTGAGAATTTTTTAATAATGAGGTTGGACATGCGTCCAATGGATCAGTGCCTGACAGCATAATTACCAGATTCTCAAACTATCCAGTCTGCATAGGTTTTGACTAAAGATCTATGCAGGCTTTTTTCTTTCAGGTCGGGATGTATATTGAATTGAAGCAGATCAATTCCAATGAATAGAGAAAGATGACATTTATCTTAACCAAGTATAAACATTACTGGCCCCTCATTAAAAGTCTCCAGACCGGCCTGCTGGTTTTAACCGGGTTAACCGGTTACGTTTCAGCCAGGTGTCCAATCTATAATCTGACCACAATATTGAGTGTTATCGGCAGTCTGTTTTTGGTCGTGAGTGGTTCTACCATACTAAATATGGTTTGGGATCGGGATATTGATGCCAAGATGAACCGCACAAAACACCGTCCCCTTCCGATGGGTCTGATTAAACCTCGTGAAGCCTGGGGTGTTGGTCTGGGTCTTTCAGCGATTGGTTTATTTTGGGCTGCCTATCTGGATCTGTTGTATGCTCTGATTATTTTTGGTGGCTTATTCTTCGATGTGGTGGTCTATACCATCTGGCTCAAACGAAAAACAGCCTGGTCCATCGTCTGGGGTGGTATATCAGGCGGGATGCCGATCCTGGCCGGACGAGCCTTTGGTGTAGGCAGTATTGATGCGGTTGGTATTTTCTTCATGTTTGGGATATTGTTCTGGATTCCGACCCACATACTGACTTTTAGCATTAAATATGCTGATGATTATGCTTCAGCCGGCGTGCCAACTTTCCCCTCAACTTACGGGGAGGGAATCACCCGGGTGATCATTTCCGTTTCCAGCTTTATTGCAGCTACCAGTATGTTGCTATCAGGAATTATGATGGATCTGGGAGCGGGCTATCTGAGACTTATCGCTGTGCTGGCTGTAGGCTTGCTCGGACTGGCAGTAAGTACTATATTCACAGCCTCGGAAAGGATTAATTTCGGCCTTTTTAAATATGCATCACTATTTATGATGACCAGTATGTTTGTGGTTATCCTGGGAGCGCGTTAAAACCTATGGTTAATGTTAATAGAATTATTTTATTGCTAGTCGCTATCGTGGCTGGCGTTCAGATCGTCAGCGGAATCGAAAATTGTGGAACCATACCCATTACATACTACACTTTTTCGTACGGTATCTTTTTAGTGTCCGCTTTACTGATGCTGCTCATGGGTGTTGATATCATCGAACATCCCACTGCAGCTCTGGCAGCCAGTACACTACCCCTTGGATTTTCCATAGGCATGGTAGCGGTTTTTTTACCGGCTTACCATTTGGCTTATGGGAGCCTTGTCTCAATTCTATATGCTGGCCTGGCGATCCAAAAACTACGAGATCAGGCGAAATCGGCCATGTTATTTCAGATTCTGCTGCATGGGCTGACGGGTCTTGTGTTGTTTATTATGCCCCTTGTCTTGGTTCTTCAGAGTACTGTTAACCCAGGCTACTTAGGCATCAGTGTGGGAACAGGATTGGTTGCCATTGGTGGGATGGCTCTGGCATTCCTTAAATCTGGAAAACCGATCCTGACCAAAGATCAAATCTATACGATTTTCCCCGGGGTACTACTCTTGGCAGTATTCGCATTTTCGGTGGGTATTGGTAGTCGATAAATTTTACCAAATATAATTGCGTGACTGGTTAAAGAGCGCATGAATTTCAAAAAACGGGTTTAAAGGAAGAGGAGAGAAAAGATGGAAATGAATTTGTTTGATCAAGCAGTTTTACTGGCAACTGGATTGGTTGCACTTTATGCGATCTGGATACTCATGGGTCAACAAAAAGACGAAGCCACCAAACATATAGCTAATTACTACTATATGGTTTCATTTGCAGTCCTATTTGTTTCGGGTGTACTATTGATCTTTATGGGTTGGAACATACTTGGTTTATTGGGAGGCGGTAGTGGGACAAGTAAGTTTGTAGCGATTGTTGCTACGCTTATTCCATTTTCATTTGCCAGCGGACTGGTTGCCCGGTTTTATCCAGACAAAGAAAAACTATATCTGGGTGTTATGGCTTTGGGCCTCATCCTGATTGGTATGGGTAAAATCATGGATATGGGTACTTTCGCCAAGATTGTCTATCCTGTCTTTCATAGCATTGCCGGTCTGACCATCTTTTTTATTCCCATCATGGCGGTAAAAAATGGTGATATGAGCAAGTGTTTTTATTGGGTAACCGTTGGTGGCACACTGATCGGTCTTGGTGGAATCGCACTGGGTTTTCTCACAGCTGGAAAACAACTCTTGTTTTTCTCACCTGAATTTGTGTTGATGATCCTGGCACCGCTCCTGTTTCTCACAGGATTTTCATACATGTGGGGTTTAAAACGCGGCGAAAAATAGGTTGAAGGTGCAAAAAGCTTGATTTTCGGGGCAGGTATTATTATCTGCCCCGATATGTTTAACCCTCTCATTATCAAATCAAACTCTATCATATTCCAAGTATTCAAGCAGAAGTCTTCAGGTAATCATAGTTCCGTCCAGGGGATCAGGGGTGGGTTAGCTGGTTCTAAGTTTGAAGTAAGATTGGCATAATTACAGGCAGAGTTATGAAATCTATCCTATCCGTTCCTAAAAAATACCTTTTGCTGGTCTCCGGAATCATGTGGAGCGGCGTGGGACTAATGTTGATTTCCCTGGCCACCCGCTGGTTACAGGATCTACATTATGAACCCCATTGGTTAATCATCGTGGCTGGAATTATACCTGGAATTATGGTTGCCCTGTTCGGGTTTACCCGAATCGTCAGTAAGAACATCCAGCGGATTGATGAAATGGAGGCGCAGGCCTCCGTATTTGCGTTCCAGGCTTGGCACAGCTATGTATTGATCATTATTATGATGTCTATGGGGATTTATGTGAGACAATCCGGTCTCATTCCCATGATTCTGAAGACTCCAGGTTATTACACTATCGGAACGGCACTCTCACTAAGTAGTTTGCGATATTACCGGGCATTTATTCGAACCTGATTCTAATGCGACCAGCAGTATAGTGCAGAAAAGGAATGTATCATAGCATAACTAACATGTTGTTATTGCAAGCGTTGAACGGTGACAAATCGTGTTAATATATAGAAATGCTGTTAAGCACGTAAGTCCTCGATCAATTTTAGATAAACTTTGGGAATCATCACGCCCTTAAAGATCAACGACGCGAAAAGGTTGATCAGATTCTAGACTAATTTGGATTTACCTGTGGGATTCCAGATTTTCCGGGAAAGTCAGCTTAAAGGTTGAACCCTCACCTTTTTTACTCTTCACCTCGAGTTGAACCTGGTTCAAATCCAGAAATCTCTTTGCCAGAGCCAGACCCAGTCCAATTCCCTGATAACGCTTGGTAAATCCCTCACTTTCCTGGCTGAATGGTTGAAATATACGTTCATGATATTCATCAGAAATGCCGATCCCTGTATCCGAGATAGTGAGTATCAATTGTTTGTCCACGCGATCAAGTTTGACAGTAACGTTGCCTTCATCGGTGTACTTAATTGCATTCTGTATAATGTTATGAATGGCCTGTTTGGTAGAGTACTCATCAAACCAGATATTATCATCATCTACCGTATCTAAACAATTAATTTCAAGCCCTTTTGCATGTGCTTGAGGACGCAACTCAACACAGATCAAATGAATAAGCTGACCCAGATGAAACAAGCGGGGGGTCAGTTGCAGTGATCCTGCTTCCAGTTGGGAAACGCTTAATATCTCATCAACCGTTTGTAACAGGCGCTCACTGCTTTGGTTGATAAACATGAATGAATCCAATTCCTCCGGTTCCAGTTTTTTCTCGAGAGAATGCTTAAGGTGACTGATAAAGCCATTGATGCTGGTGAGAGGCGTGCGGAACTCATGGGAAATATTCGCAATGAACTGATCTTTTACCTTGTTGGCGCTGTGGGCTTCAAGCAGAGCTTGCTCTTTTCGTTCTTCTGCATGTTTTCGCTCAGTGATATCACGGAGAATAGTAATGTGCACTTTCCGCCCTTTGTACTGCATCAATTTGGCTCGAACATCAGACAGGAAAGTAGAACCGTCTTTACGCAGTGCGGTAACCTCGTAAGGACCGTCAAATCCTGATTGTATATTTTCCAAAAACCGGTCACGATGCTCAGGAATTATCCAATCTGTACTTGATTTGCCAATGGCTTCTGCCAGGGAGTATCCGAACATTCGCTCGGCAGTTCGGTTCAACTCCAGACAGATGCCTTTCTCTGAGATGAAAATGGCTTCTGTGGCGGCATTTGAAAGTGTTTTCAGGCGGATCTGACTCTCTGCCAGATCCAATTGAGCGGTGATCTTTTCAGTATTATCCCGACAAACCACGAGACGACCAATATTACTGCCATCTAAATTGACAATTCTGGTTACTTGAAAGTCATAGTGTTCTTGTTGATCAGTTGAGATCTTGGATATGTTGGTCTGGGTCTCGAAATGCTCATTAATACAGGCCAGTGCCTCCGGCCATTCGGAAAGCACCTCAGATAGAGGTTCCCCAATAACCTGGATCGAGGTTCGATCAATGATCATGGTCATACTGGGATTGATATCCAACACCCGATCATTTGGATCGATCACTAAAACACCATCATGCATAGTTTCTACCAGGATGTTCCGAGCAATGGGTATGGTATTGAGGATATTGTAGCGAAAGATCCCGATACCCATGAGTAGACCGGAAACGCCAAAGGCCAGGGGTGTCCAATCCAGCCCCGGTATTGGGTTTGCACCAAACACATAGATAAAATTGGCCAATAAGGGCAGGGCTGCACCAAGGATCATGATCAGCATTTGACTGCGGAAAAGGGATGGTCCCCGTTTTACGGTCCTGATGATAATGATCATTCCGGCCAGTATCATTGTATAGGAATAGGCGATATGGATCAGGAACCAGAATCCATGGTCATAAAGCCCAATATTCCCTTCAGTGGAGATCGATACATTGATCCAGATCCAATGATGCAGATCATTCGTGATGGCCATCAGTAGCGATAAAACTGGAATAATTGATGCGATAATGATATTCCGTTTGGTGATCAGGCGTGTGTGTTGACCATACGATAAAGCAAAGATAAGATAGAGTGGTGGAGTGAATACAATGCCGAGATAGGAGATCTGGGACCAGAGAATTTTATGCGCAAGTTGGGTTGCTGCTGCTTCAAAGAAGCCTGCCAGTGCCCACTCAGCGATGGCGGCGGCTAACAGCATCAAATAAAAGCCGCTTTTAACCTGACGCTGTTTTAAGGAATAAATGGCGACCGACAGACTAATCAGAAATGATGAGAAAAGCAACCCGCTGAATATTCCGAATTGGTAATTCATCGAAAACTGATATCCCAAAACAGCCTGGAGATCTGAATGGTTCGTGTTATGCGCATCTAATAATATAAGAGAAATCTTCATATTGTAAAAAAAAGATTATCAAATGTAAAATAAACTTTCCATAATGTATAGTTTATTGTATATTCACAAGTATGCGACCCAAGTACGATATAAATAACCAGTTGAAATTGTTCCGTTTAAAAGCCGGTGGTCTCACTCAGGAACAGCTGGCCGAAAGAGTGGGAACCACACGCCAAACCATCCTCTCCATCGAAAGGAAGCGCTACACGCCCTCTGTCGGATTGGCATTGCAGATATCCCAGGTTTTGGGTGCTTCGGTGGAGGAATTGTTTGCATTGAAGGAGGAAGACCATGCTGAATAAACTTCTGAATCAAATGGATTGGCATCCGGCTAGGGGAACTCTGGTGGCCTTTGGTGTCGTTTGGCTGATCTTCACAGTAGTGAGTAATATAATGAGCCCGGTGGCCTTGTTTATGCAGTCTCTGGTTGTCATACCATTTTTTCTGCTGGCTTATATAGCGAGACGCTGGCCAAAAGCTGCCGGAAGCCTCCTGATTGCTGCAGCCCTGTTCTTTTTCTATTTTTTTGGACTTTACGAAATAATTGGACCAACCCCCCTGGAAAGAGGAAGAGGAATGGTTATCATCCTGTTTATTGGTCCCCTATTGACCAGTGGCATCATCTTACTTAAACCAGGCCTGAATTCTAATGAGGACTAATACCATATTCAGTTCCAAATTCTCCATATATCCTTCATCTTTTCCATTTTTACTGTACTGAAAATGATATAAAGGGTGAGCTTTGAGGTAGTATTTAGATATTCATGATCACTAACCGTTAAATCACTGGGAGGAATTTATGAAAACAACTGTGAGGTTCTTAAGCGTGATGATAGCTGTGGCTTTGTTAACCACGGGATGTGCCACCTTCAGATCAGATATTGAGGGTCACAGCGGTTTGGAAAAAAAGAAAACCATTGGTGCTGATCCAGTGGATGTGCTGTTTATATCAAAACATCTGGTGCAGACAAAAGGACTGGATGCCATACCAAAACTTCAGAATCGTCATCAGATACTCGGTGGCTATGATGACATTCTGCTGGATGCAACTCACGAACTATCAAATCTACGTCGCTATGCTGCCTATACTGAATTTTCATCAGATATGTCTGACCCGAAACGGATCGCTTTAAAAGATTCGCTCATGGCCAACTATAAGCTGCGCATGACCATGGAATTCCGCCAGGAGAAGTCTTTTAGTAAGTACTTTCTAGGTACCTTGGGGTCAGTGCTTTCGCTTACACTTCTACCCATACCCTATACACAGGAATACTATCTTGCGGTTGATGTTTTTGACAGTGAAGGACGCTTGAAGAAGTCCTATACACGCAGCGCCACCACCACAAAATGGGTGGAAGCCCTGCTGCTGCCCGTTTATCCATTTCATACAGAGAAACGGAAAACGGAAGAGATCTACGTGGCTTTTCTGCATGATGTTTTCAGACAAATCGAAGCGGGGGAAATCCTGCGGGTGGAGCCCTGAATATCGCAGATCAACGGTTGCGAGCCAGCCAATCGGGCAACTCATCTTTTCCTCGAGGTGACAAGTTATAAACTCCCTTTCCCAGGCGATCAAACCAACCATAAACATTATTGTACAGGATCAGTCGGGTTTTTGGCTCAGACAATGATTGTGCTACAACGGCAGCCTTGGTTGCATCATGTTGACTTAAATATTCTGCTATGGACAATGCCTTCTGTCGATAAGCAGTCATTAACCCTCTCTGGCTGTTGCTACCGCCTGGATTTGGATCGCCGACCCGTTGCTGAAATTCTCCCAAAAGCCGCTTGGTCTGTTTACTTACCTGGCGGGGCCTGTACGCGCCGGGATCACAAAGAACATCAACATTGCCGACCCGGGCTTTTGGATCGATCACGATCAGTCCGAGACCCAACATTCGCATCAGTTTAACAATCTTTTTACGTTGTTTTTTTAAGACAGCAAGACCCGTGGGAACGCCAATATAGACTGTGTCTGTGATCTTTATCCGATCTACCGCCTGGAGCAGCACCGTTAGATTGAGCGTTAATTTAAGTTCGATGACTACAATTGATTTTGGCTCACGTATAGCAACGACATCACAGTTTTGTACTTCACCTTTTACCTGGTAGCCCTGTTTGACCAGGTACTTTTTCAGGGGCGGGTATAAATCAACTTCCTGCATAACTCGCTCTATTTTTTGATTATTAAGTAAGCTAAATATCGTTTAGTTTCCAATTCCCTTGATGGTTGTTTAGAAAACTTGGTTTGTCAATTAAAGATTTGGGTTTATCCCATCGTTTTAACTCCCATATTCTAGAGTAGATTGATGAGGTTGTTTCCAAGACAGCATTCACCTACTTTCGTCTCTGATCCCAGAGAAATACCTGACGTTCCATCGGCATTTCTGAAGATGGCATTACTCCCTGGTCTGTCGGTCAATATCTCCTAACTGACTGGAACTTAACAATAACTCAAAAAATGGATTGATTACCTGACTGTGCCCCAGGGTGGTAAAGACTGAAATGGTTCTGGCTTTGGTCAATTCTACTACAGAAATTTCATTTTTAATATACTTTTGAAAAGGAAGACCCAGGCCAGCCAGATCTTCCAGAAAAACAAGGCTATTGTCATATGTTCCGCCATCTGGCGTGATAATGTTTACCAACCTGCCATCATATTGTTTGAGCCAAACAGTATACATTTCAAGGTTGCCATAAAGAGCATCAAACAGGTATACCTCCCGAACAGTAGCGGACAAGCCACCCCGATCCAGAATAGTTGATATTACCCGATAAGCCCCACTGTGTCCAGCTAAGACGATCTTACCCGGAACCTTGGAAGTGATCTTGCCCTCAAGAAAAAGCAAATTCAAGATCTCAGTAACCAACCCTTTGAAGATGTCAGCTTCTTCCAGTTTGCCCCCAAAAGAATCCGGTGCGTTTTTGGGACCTTCAGGGAATACGAAAATGGCATTCTTGCGACTGGCTGTAAACTGTTCCAGCAAGCGGAATTTTTCTATGGACTTATCAATGTTATTTCCCCAGCCATGGAAATAGAATACCAGATCCACAGAATTTGTTTGCCTGTACCCTGAAGGAATGAAAAGAGCGATGGAGGAATCATTATAGTGCTCCTCAAAACGATAGAGACTATCACGGTATGTGTGTCCGGCTGTCCGCTGGGGGTGAGGGAACATGCTATTTGGGCTGGTATGGTTGGCGAGTTGTCCGCCGGAGTGGTTTTCCCACTTCAGCGACTGACAATCGGTAGTATTATTGATCAACATAAATACGAGCAAAAGATAGATTCTCAACATTTCTGACCTCTCTGTTATCCAGCGATCAATTTTACCAATTCAACCAGCTGCCCATCTTCATCGGTTACCCAGAAACGAACCGCTTTTAGTTATCTCTTTTTGCATATTATATCCTTTGGAAATAGCGATTGATCTGAATGCCATCCATCGTATACTAAAATCTGATTAACAGATTCAACTTATTGTATATGCATCCTGATTTTAATTCTATAAACAACACGGAGTACTTGGGTTATTATCCTTAAACAAAGCTGATTCCTTATGGCAATAAAATATATAAAAAGTTGTCAGAAATGACTGGTTTTCTACACTTTCCAAGCTACGCCAGGCAAGCGGATTTTGGTTGGTTAAAAAATGCTGTTATTGTTAGTTAGTATCATATGACACCAAGGGAAATTGACAGTATCTTAACTGTCTCAACACCGGAGGTATCATTTGATACTATTTCAGGTACAGCATCTTAATCGTCTGGCCGAAATCCCCTGCTTGAAGCCGTGCGAAATATACCCCTGTACCTACATGATTCCCTGAATCATCCAGGCCATTCCATCGGACATCATAATATCCAGCAGGTTGCTTCCCCACGGCCAAAGTTTTTACCAGTTTGCCTGTAATACCATAAATAGATAAATGCACCTTAGTCGCTTCATGAAGTTCGTAGCTAACCGTTGTACTAGGATTAAAGGGGTTAGGATAAATACTGATGAGCTTAAAAGCATTTGGTCGAACCAACTTCTCAGAATTCACAAATGTAATTTCCTGAATAAGATTATCATGGTCAAGTCGGGTACCCCTATAATCTATATCTGACAGCATATAGGCATAGTGGACCCCTTCTTTTACATCTGAATCACAATAACGATAGTCATGAGAAGTTGTGGTAGACCTATGTCCTTCGAGCTTTTCATTGTCAGTGAAGGAGGCTATTTCTAACCAGGAAGTTGTGCTGGTTCTACGAGATATAATAAAGCCCTGATTCTCGATTTCAACGCTGGTTTGCCATTCGAGCACAATACTTTCGTTCTTAACTACACAAGTGAAACAACAAAGTGTAACTGGCAGAGATGCATCGGTATCATATTGCTCATAAGCGCCCATATCCACGTAGGAAGCGCTTGCCGGCAATGGACGTGAACGGGTATCCCTATCATTAGATGGGGCAGATCCAGGGACGCTCCCCGTACCCAGGCATGGGCTTCCATTGGTGAGGAGTAAATCGCTGTCATCCACTACTTGGGGGGCGAGAGCCGGATTTGGTTCAGTCTCAAATTTTGGGTCTGAATCGATATTGTTACCACTATTTGTGCCAAATGCACTTTCCCAACTGCCGCTACCTCCACTACCTTCAATATCGCAGTAGGTATAAGTTGGTGTAGCTGAATCATTATAGACCTCATTCCCGGCAGTAGTAGCAGCATTCCCCCACAAAATACAATTGGTCAGGTCAGGGCTGGAAGTACCAGAGTAGGACTGATAGTTGTACATACCCCCACCATTTGCACCCGCTTTATTCCCACTGATCGTGCAGCTCGACAGACTTGGGCTAGCATGTCCTCCTGGTTCGGGGTCTCCCTCGGGTTCCTCCTCTTCCGCCCAGTTGTACATCCCGCCACCGTCATCACTGGCGCTATTTCCACTAATAATGCAGTTGGTCAAGCTGGGGCTGCTGACACCCTCCGAACTACCATCGTTGTACATCCCACCTCCTGAAGCGGCACTGTTCCCTGTTATCGTACATCTTGTCAGGTTTGGACTGGAGGTAGCGTCGGAACCACAGTTAAACATCCCACCGCCAAAGCTGTCGGCACTGTTATCACTTATTGTGCAGTTTGTCAGGGAAGGACTGGAAGCAGCACTCGAAGAACTAGAGTAGTTGTACATGCCTCCTCCATCTTCAGCAGCCGTATTTCCGCTTATAGTGCAGTTGGTCAGAACGGGGCTGGCGGCATTTTCTTCGGCATTGTTGTACATGCCAGCACCATAATCAGCACTACTCTCACTTATTGTACAGTTTTCTAGCGTTAAACTGTCACTGTAATTGTAAACTCCAGCACCATCATTATTTGCTGCGGTTGCAGTGTTGCCATTGGTTATCGTCAAATCGCTTATTGTGACACTGGGATTCGTGGTGGATGTACCTATCAAAAATACTCTGCAAGCATCGTTACCATCTACAGAAAGTTGATCTACTCCAGGACCGGTGATCGTCATATTTTTGTTAATGGCTAATTCTGATGTGAGTGTAATCGTTCCGGTAACCGTGAATGTGAATTCACCTCCAGCACTGATACCATTGATTGCTTCTCTCAGGGTTACTAAATCGTTACCACCGTCATCTGCAAGACTGGTGACTTTTACAGGAAAAGAACCATCATCAGCATGATATTCATAGGCGCCAATATCTGTCGATCCGTTTCGGCTGGCACCTCGCTGGTCATGCGCTGGTGGATCCACGCCATTGTTGGCACCACTACTACTCCCTGCATTGATTGCTACGCTTGAGCTGGTCGTTTTGAGGGTTTTTGTACCAAATAGTGTAGTGTTGTCTGCAAGGGTTGAATTGAGATTGAGGCTGGCTTGCTCTCCGGTAAGATCTCCAGTGGCACTAAAGGTATATCCAGCGCTGACTTCCACAATGTTGTAGCCATTGTCGGTGACTGTTGCTCCTGTAATATTTTTAAAGTCGTCAGCTGATTCTTCATTAATGGAATTGTCGGCAAGCAAGGTGTTTTTGATATAAACGGTACCGGCACTATTGTAGATCCCACCACCATTACCTGATCCAGCATCTATGCCTGCAATATTTTGACTGAGGGTGCAGTTGGTTATTGTAAGCGATGAAGTATTGTAGATCCCACCGCCATCCGCGGCACTATTCCCACTAATTGTGCAGTTGGTCGTTGTAAGGGTTGAGGTGTTATAGATACCGCCACCATTTCCGTCGCTTTCTGCGCCAAAATCATTTCCATTAACAGTACAGTTCGTAAGCGAAAGCGTACCTGAGTTATAAATCCCACCCCCGTTTCTGCCATCTCCTGCATGATTTCCATTCACAGTACAATTCTCAATTGTGAGTGTCCCTGAGTTATAAATTCCACCACCATCTGCATCGGTACCGTCGTCGCTACCGTCATTGGCATTGTCGCTCACAACACAATTTGTGATCGTTAAGGTCCCGGAATTATTAATGCCACCACCTTCGACTATATCACCCTCCTCGGCAATTGTGGCATACCCATTCTGGATGGTCATCTCCTTGATAGTCACCGTGCGGCCTGAAAAAACAGTAAAAACTCTATAATCGGCAGTTTTTGCTGAAGCATGCGCCTGAATAATAGTGGTTTCCGTTCCCTGTCCCTGGATTGTTAGATCTTTGCCAACAGAAATATTTGATTCAGTAAGCGTACCGTACACATCAATAATATCACCATTACTTGCAGCAGAAATTGCGGCGGTAACTGTGGTGTAATCGTATCCGCTTGCTCCAACGGTTCTGGTTGCTGCAATCAGGTTTGTACTCATGGTCATGGACATGACCAGAATAACACATAAACTCAGGATATTTCTATTCATGATTCCCTTCAGAATGATAAGCCGGCAAGGCAGTTTGCTTGAATAACTAACGCGAAAATCTTTCTTCGCTTTGCAAGCTACGCCAGGCAGATGCTGGGCTTTTCAGTACCTTGCTTTGTTCTATGTATCAGGCAGTTACAGGGACGAGTGTCCAAAAAATGTCCAGTTTTGAAAGAAGCGCCTGGTGATGAAGCTTAGTCTTTGACACACCGAACAGAGCAGTAATAAATGTGTTCATGTCGTCTGACTCTACTCCATCTGTGTCCTTGAGCCAACTCCCAAAAATTTACAAAAAACTTTTTGGCCATTTTCCCTATGGAATAGGGATCTACCATTGTTGAACCATATGAAAACCTATTTGAGGAATAACTATAATACATCGTGGAATATACATAGTCATTTTCACCCTCGCTGTTAGCAGTCCAATAATAGGCCGCTTCATCTAAATGGTTCCAGTCGCCGTCCTTTTGATAGCCTGAGGGAATGGCATTAAAACCGAAAACATCTGTGCCAGTTTTGCCTTTTTCCCAGCGTTCTTGTGATTTGAGATACCAGGCGATGTCAGAAGTGGGCATGGGACCATATTCATCACTAATAAAATTGAACAGTTCTTGAAATTCTTCTTTGGAGGGTACATGCCAACCGTCAGGGCAAGCTTTTTGAGCTGCTTCCCAAGTATAATACCTGCCATTCCATTTGGGCGCATAGTAGCGTGTTCCTCTAATACCCTCTTCCATTTTAAAATTCAAATTTTCAGCCATCCAGGTTTGTTCACCAATGGTTGTCGTCTTATACACTTTACCATCACGCGAATCAGTAAGTGTTCCTGTTTCTTTGTTGAATGGGTGACTCAAGGGCGTCGGTGCCCATGGTTTTACCTCTTCTGCAGAATATATTTTAAGCAGGCTATCCATAACCTTGTCGGCATTATTCTCTAAGAAATGTCGATAAGGATGCTGCTCTCCATTTGGCTTATAATAATAAACTCTTATTCTTTCAGTCTCACTGGCGGATTTTGTATAACTTCCCTTCTCAATCGATAACAATTTGAGAGAAACTGTTCTGTTTTCCCCATCTGATCTCACATTTCCAGTAATCATGTACTGTAAACCCATTAAATTACCGAGTTCCACCAACTGTGTACTATTAACTAAACCAGTAAGTTGAAATTTTTGTTCTTCAATAATTTCAGCAGTATGTTCTCTATCCACCAAATCATAATATGAACTGTTTATAACCCAACTTGAGATGGCATCGGTAAACGCATTTGCTTCACCAGTGCTAATACCAGAACCTGCTTCCAAGTCAATAATCATAACCCGGATCGGTGCATCTTGAGCAAATAGGATTGAACCCAAAAATGACAGCATTAGAATTGCATAGACGAATCTCTTCATGATCACCCCTTTTGGTTTTTTTATAGTACGGTAAAGTTAAATTTTGTTTATAAGCAAACCATATTTTTTTGGTTTACATTTCTGGTCACTATAGCTAGGCTATGGTAACAATATTTGCCTTGTTATCGAAAAAAATCCCCGCGACTTTTTGCACATCTCATGCTTAACATAACACTAGTATAGCTGCGTTTTCAGCCCCGGGGTCTATATAACCACGGTTTATGAGACACCCTTTTTGAGACGCTAGGAGAACCATCGTATAATCATTGGATAGCAATACGATATAATTATATTAACATTATGAATGAAATCAAATTTACATGGGACAAGAGTAAATCTAAATCAAATCATAGTAAACATGGGATTTCATTTGAGGAGGCAACTACAGTATTCTATGATGACTTTGCACGTGAATTCTACGATGACAGTCATTCACAACTTGAGGAAGATCGATACCTTATGCTTGGATTAAGTGCTAAGACCAAACTTCTTCTTATTTGCCACTGTTTCCTTGAGAACGACTCAACAATTCGAATCATTTCCGCAAGGAAAGCAACAAAGAACGAAGCAAAGTTCTACAAGAGGTGACCCAATGAAAAAAGAATATGATCTCGGATCAATGAAAAGTCGCAGAAATCCATACTCCAGGCACTTAAAAAAGCAGGTTACTATCAGACTGAGCATTGATGTAATTGACTATTTTAAAGATTTATCTGAAGAAACGGGTGTTCCCTATCAAAACCTCATCAATTCATATCTTCTAGATTGTGCACAACATAAGAAAAAGCCTGTAATGACCTGGGCTTAGTGCCAATTCAGCGAGGTTCTAACACGCTGCTTCAAGCTGGCCCACAAACGGGGAGTGGTTAAGGGAGAACACGCTTTAATGTTTGCGTGTATGTCGTTGTAACAAACTGCAGTGTTATACCAATTGAATTTCAAACGTGCGCTATAAGTTCAAAATATTTTTTCGTTTTAGAATCTTAAAATATGAATCATAGCCATAGCTATGGTGAGAATTTTAAGTGAACTAAAACGGGAAAAGATGCAGAAATTTAGTGCAGGTTTGATGTTTAATTGGTATTACAGATAGGCGATGAGAAATGCCAGGGGAACCAGAATCCCGAGGATTGTCATCCAGGCCCCGCGACCGGTGATTCCCTTTTTTCCCTTTATGATGAAAAGACCTGTTATGGCAATCAGAATCAGGGCCACACAGAATAGATCAGAGAACCATGTCCATAACAGCTTGGGATTATAATGGAGGTAATTGACCTCGAAGAACAGGGGTCGCCGTTTCAGGAATTCCACCCCCCCGACACCTGTTTGCAGATCGACGATGGCACTACCGTCTTTCAGAAAAATCTTGAGCTGATCCGGGGTGGGTTGATAATGCTGTTTATAGTCCTTCTCGTAGCCATAACCAGCCAGGAAGGTGCGGACAGATTCTGGAGAGATCGTTTCTGCGGTCCATTGAACATCATGACGATTGACGCTATAGCTGGGATTCCAGTCCGCCATGTGGTTCAGGGCGATTCCTGAAAGACTATAGATCAGGGTCATCCCGAAAAAGAGATAACCCAGGTCACGATGGAAAATTCGGTTCCATTTGCGCCAGAACCGCTCGGTTTTGCTAAGGGCTATGGAAGCACCTCATAGGAAAGACCGGCCAGACTGTAGAATGATAAATAGCCGGATTCAGCGGAGCAGATATCTTCACGCAGCTTGTCAATATTCTGCTGTTCTGGACTCTTGCCTAGACCTGAGTGTTCTCCTGAACCCTGACCTTCAGCATGTTCGCCATTATTATCGTGGTCTTCCGAGTTCTCTTTGTCTTCTGCTTCCGAATGTCCCTCACCCGCTTCTGCCTGCGCTTTTTTCTGCAATTCAGATTCCCAGTTGGTGAGATAGGCTTCATCAATTCGCATCTCTTCCACAACGGCTGTCATCATGATATCGCTACCTTCCATGTCAATCTTGTAGGAGCCGATGGCTTTCCCGGCAGTCACTTTGATGCGGTGTTTTGGGTTCTCTCCCAGGATAAACATCTTTTTTCCACCATGTTCACAGACATGATCTACCGTTCCGCTTACTTTGATAGTATCGCCTACAAAATGACCTGTACTGTCCATGAGCATAGCAAGCTCAACTACGGGATATGCTTTTTCTGTGGTTTTGGTACCACAACCAATGATCAGGGCAAAAATGACGAGTAGATATAGTGACTGTTTAAACATGGGTTCCTCCTGGACGGCGTCCTTTAATTGGCTGCCAACAAAGCAGAAATAGTGCCGAAGTGTTAAACAGATGTGAAGCGTATTGCTGGTTCAGGCACCAGGCGCGGAATTGAATCCGCGCCTGGATAAATAGGTTCTCTTTGTTCCAGAATAGACGCCTGTACCGGAAAGAATCACCCCATCGCCGGCCTCGTTTGCTTTGTTCCCAGTAATGAGGCAATTGGTAATAGTATAGGGGCGAGGATTACGTAGATGTAATCCACCACCCGTTTCCTCAGCACTATTACCGGCGATTCGGGTCCGACTGAGCTCGAAATTTTCTTCTGAATTGAAAATCCGTGTCCGTGGTCTCTGGCGTGTTTCAAAAAACCCAGCCCAACGTGGAGCAGAATTCATGCCACAAAAATATCGAAAAATACACTTTGTACCGGAGGTCGTTCTGTTGCCACTTCAAGCTTTTT
>JAYEKW010000212.1:0-3819 GCA_034716895.1 Candidatus Neomarinimicrobiota bacterium | reverse complement strand
ATCCGTGTCCGTGGTCTCTGGCGTGTTTCAAAAAACCCAGCCCAACGTGGAGCAGAATTCATGCCACAAAAATATCGAAAAATACACTTTGTACCGGAGGTCGTTCTGTTGCCACTTCAAGCTTTTTTGGAACTTGATTTTCCTGAGAAAAAATACTCAATTATGGGCTTAATAGTCGCATAAGGTATTCGAAGGGGATCAAGTGCAAAAAAAGCTTCTCGTGGGTGTCATTTTTCTGTTCAACCTATCAAGTTTTGCAACAGTAGGTTCAAGTTGGAAGATAAACATACTGGAGCGTATCCAGGCAAACCCGGATTCTGTACAACAAGTGCTTCAGGATACATTGTCCAGACTAGCGTCTCCAAATGATAAGCTCTTTGCGCTGGCATGCAGGGCTCGCGCTTTCAGACATCAGGGAGTGAATGACTCGGTCCAACACTATGTTCAACGTGCAGACAGCCTGATGAGTGATAACATGCCTGACTTTGACAGGGTACAAGTTTTTGAAGAGTTGGCCCATAGTCATCGATTCCAACGCCACACCACAGAAGCGCTGGTCTACGCTGAACACGCCCTCCGACTATTTACAAATCTGGAAGACGATCGTGGGCTTCTGCGTTTACATTATCTCATTGCGAATCTACTAAGTGATGAAAGTCGCTACGACGCTGCCATGCAGGAATATTTGATTGTGGCGGCCATGGCAGAACGCCAGAGTAATGATAAATTTCTGGGTGCTGCTCTGATGAATATGGGAAACCTGCTTTCAGAACAGGGGCTTGAACTTGAAGCGATGAACAAATTCAAACAGGCACAAAATATTTTTCATCGATCTGGTCCCCCACAGAATGAAATGGCGGTCCTGATTAACCTGGGGATTTCCCAGAATCACCTCGAGCAATACCAGGAAGCGGTACAAACCTTTCAACTGGCCAGTACCCTGGCGGATTCACTTGGAGAAAGAGGAAGTTACGCACAAGTGTTGATGAATCTTGGCAATGTCCTTAAAAATACTGGGCAAGACCAAGAAGCCAGGACAGCATTTCAGCAATCCCTGGCTATATGTGAGGAACTGGAAATATGGATCGGGTTGGTCCTGAACCATATTTCTATTAGCAATGTGGAAAATGATTTACACAATTGGTCCCTGGCCAAAATACATGCAGAAAACGCCCTGGAGCTCATCGCCCACCACTCCATGCCTTATGAAACAGCCAAGGCCAGGGGTAATCTCCATCGCGCTTTAGCCGGACTCGGTGATTTTAAAGCAGCTCTGGAAGAATTTACCATAATGTGGGAGATTGAAGACAGTCTCCTCTCGGCTGAAAAGCATGAACAGATTCTAGAGATGTCTTCCAAATACGAGAGCGAAAAAAAGGAAAAGGAAATCCTTTTACTTCAGCAGGAACAACAACAGCAAGCGGCACGGAGCCGCTTTGTTCTGACCCTATCCTCAGCCATTGTTCTGACCCTATCACTGCTGCTGATTATCGGGATACAGCGGGTGCGCCTTAGTCGCAAAGAAAGAGCTCTTGTTGAAAAAGAAAAAGATGCGATTGCCAGTGAACTTGCCCTTAAGAATCAGGAGCTACAACATTATGTCCAAAATCTGGCACGTACATCAAACCTTCTCCAGCAACTGAAGCGATCACGTGAGACCAATAATGACAATGAGTCAGTGGATCAACTCATGGCCAGTGTTAACCCAGAAACAGGTGTGTTTACCTGGCTGGAATTTGAGAAACGATTCCTAACTGTATATCCATTATTTGTGGAAGAACTAACAAATCGGTTTGAGGATTTGACACCCATGCAGCTCCGCCTGGCCATGTTCATCCGGATGAATCTCTCCAACAAGGAGATTGCTTATATTACCAGCAAGAGTGTCCGCACCATTGAGACCACCCGCTATACCTTACGGAAAAAGCTGGGGCTGGACCGTTATGAAAGTTTGAGCGGAAATATCCAGCAGTTCTAACCTGCATTATTCATGAATTATTGCCACGAAGACACTAAGTCACGAAAATTATTAAAGTTATGAACAAGGTCATTTTAAACAGTATTATTTGCATCTGTGAGTGATAATTTTGGTTCATCGTCATAATGCGTACCTCAGAGTTAATTGGATTGTCAGGGAGTTTCCATCTTTTACTCAGATCCAGATTCCCTGAAGGGGAATAATCAGAATAGCCACGGGTGTAACCCGTGGTAAATGAACCACAATAATTGCAACCCCGGAGGGGTTGAACAATACTAAAGCAAATATTTTTCATCAAATTTTATTTCATGTTCTATTGAAACCAGTTTAGTCGCAACGGAGATGCTCCGGAAACTGGTTGGTATGGTGACTGGCCTGGTTTTTAACGTATTCAATTAAATCATCCTTAGTAGAGAATATGATCTGATACAATATGTGGGTGTCACGGTTGACAGGGTTAAACTCCTCCAGAGTTTGTTTTAATTATTGATTCTAAATACTACGGGTTGCACCCGTAGCTATTCGTATTTAATCCATTTCGACAAAGCTCAATGCACCGCCTTCGGGATATTTCTATATCAGATAAATCAGATTTCATTCGTTATTTTGACTCTTCTTCATACGGCTTCAGGTACGCATTTAGGGGATGAACCATAATTTTTGATAAGCATATATTTTATTATACTTTGTGTCTTGGTGACTTAGTGGCTATGAATTATTCAGGCTAAGCCGGCATTAATTCTTCTCGGGTGTTCACCTATACGTAATTTTTACGTAATTTTACTTTTCCAAATACTTCTCTTAAGCAAGTAACTTTCTCCCTGAATGGGACATCGTGTAAGGTGTCTTTTGTTTATCCATACAGGGAATTGATCGAATGAAAAAATTACTGATATCACTACTATTTCTATTGGGGGCAATGCAGGCTGCCTGGGGACAAATTTCAGGAAGCTACCTTTCTGATGGCGGCAGTTTTGCCATTTTTGATGGGACAAACGACCACCTGCAAATTACTCCCGCTGAAATGGGCACGGCATTTCAATTTACTGGATCCTTTTCCATGGAAGCATGGGTGTATCGTGAAGACTGGAGTGTAACTCCTGCTTCGAATCAATCAATCTTGTCCTACACCCAATTCGGTGGGTATGCGCTTCAACTTCGGTCCTCAGGCAATCTGGCTTTTAAAGTCTATAGCTCAACGGCTGAAGCGTATGAATACACTGAATATGCTTATACGGGGTTGTCTGCTGGGTGGCATCATATTGCTGTGGTCAGAATTACAAATCCAAGTGCCTCACACCGCCTCTATATCGATGGCTCTCAGGTAGCCACATCTTCCGGGAGCGGTGGAACCTTAGACTATCGTAACGATAATTATTTTGAAATCGGAGCTGAGAGCCACGATTCATCCGCCCCGGAATCGGGGCATTATTTTGAGGGAGCCATTGACGAGGTTAGAATTTGGGACGCGCTTCTGGGTGGAACTGAAATCTCCGATTGGATGTATAAAATCATTACCAGCTCTGACAGACCCTCCTATTATGCTGATCTGGTAGGCTATTATAAACTTGATACTGACTGGCCTTCAGAATACGGCGGTTTCCTGGATGATGCATCTGGAAATGTGGGTGGGAGTGGGGATTATGATCTCACGGGAAGCAATTATACCACCGACAACGCCCCTAGACTGATTGATGGTCATTATAGGGTAGGACATCTGGACCATCTCGTTTGGATGAGTGTTAGTTCTGGTAGTCGCTTAGATTATACCTATAAACAGGCCAATAATATTGATGCCAGTGCATCAGCCAGTCTGAACAGCGGAGAGGGATTTAACCCCA
>JAYEKW010000211.1 GCA_034716895.1 Candidatus Neomarinimicrobiota bacterium | reverse complement strand
GTGAGATTTAACATAATTTTTAGTATTCATATTTCCTCTTATAAAGCCCTTGAAAGGGCTGATAGGCAAATCTCAGCAGACTGGACTTCACCTCTTTTCGGATGGAGTTCAGAATGCTATAACACACTTTCACCTCAAGTCCAGTTTCTCCGCCAGCTGGCGGATCAGCTGAACTCGAGTTTTGCACTTCTTTGCTCGGCCCCCGCAACCCGCCTACTTCTCTCCATATTTCTCTTTCAACTGATCTATCTCATCTCGCAGTTCTTTTATTCTCAATTCTCGTTTTATAGTTGCATCGTGGAATCGCTGCAGATGATCCACTTTTTCTTCTAAATCTTTAGTTTGTTCTTTTACTTTTTCTTCCAGGCTATTTTTTAGATCAAGTAGTTCTTTTTCCGCCTGCTTGTGTTCGGTGATGTCAACAAAGTTTACGATGATTTTATCAAGTTCATTATCAGAAAATACAGGGTTGGCATTAACAATTACCCAGGTGATATAATTTCTGCCTTTTGTTTGTATTCCAACTTGATAGAAATCGAGTTTTTGTTCTGTTGTAATTACTCTGCTTACGGGATAATCTTCAACTTTCATAATTGATAGATCTTCATGTACAAAATTCCAGGATGGAGTAATAAGCTCTTTCCCAAGCATTTGCTCATCAGTTAGTCCCAGTAGTTGAGACGCTTCAGGATTACTGAATAATACATTGCCATCTTTACTGTGAACCACCACGCCAACCTGGAGATTCTTCAATGTAATTTTGTAATTCTCTTCACTCTCCCTCAGCGCCTTCTCCGTCTGCTTGCGCTCTGTGATGTCTCGGATAATGGCAAAAGTGGCCGGTTCTCCCTGGTAATCGATAATTTCATATTTGACATCAACATTAATCAGGGTTCCATCTTTTTTACACAGGGTGGTTTCATAATTGATCGGCACCACCTCACTGAGTTCTCGTTTTTTGTTACGGATATGTAGATCTTTGAGGGCCTGTCCTGTATAAATTTTGTTGAAAACCGTATTCTCTATTTCCGAAACGGTATAGCCGAGCATCTCAGCAAATCGGGTATTCGAAAATATTATCTTATCGTCTTGGGTGATTTCAATACCGTCGTTGGCATTTTCAACGATCAATCGATATTTTTCTTCACTTTCTTTACATTTTTCTTCAGCCTGCTTGTGCTCCGTTACAGCTCGCTCTAATTCGAGAATCCGTTGTTCACATTCTGTGTAAGTTGGTTTGTCAGACATGATGATCCCCCGTGGTATTTAAGGTTTTGCAAGTCCCAAAGTAATTCGGACGATAGGGTCGAAAGATAAGTGGCACCAACTGGGCATCCAATAGAATTGGCAAACATAGTATCTGCTGCTTTCAACTTCTCAACAATTATGCACTTGCATGGGCCCTGAATCCGGGGTGGGACGATGACGGCAATGCCCCCATGCAAGAGCATGAGTGATGAAAAGCTATCAGAAATGTCCGGTTTGTCCAGCTCTAAAGAACTCAATTCATCCACAACTGCCGATCCAAAGTTCGGTACTGAATAGCTTCCGATATATGCTCTGCCCGGATCTGATCCGATTCTCCCAGATCTGCAATGGTCCGTGACACTTTAAGAATCCGATCATAGGCTCGGGCACTCAAACCCAGGTTGGTGATAGCTGCTTTAAGCAGCTCAGCTGAAGTCTGATCGATAAGACAGATCGTTCGGATCATCTTGGGTGGCATATCAGCATTGGAATGAATATGTGGATTATGATCAAAACGCTTGATCTGTTGATCCCTGGCATTCTGGACCCGTTTACGGACAATGCTGGATGATTCCCCATCCTCCTTGGCCGATAATTCTTC
>JAYEKW010000210.1 GCA_034716895.1 Candidatus Neomarinimicrobiota bacterium | reverse complement strand
AGTAGGTCACATGGTATTATACCAAGTGCAGTTCAAGATGCGCGGTATTTGTCTTCGCGAGCAACGCGCGGCGATCTCTGAAGCCTAGCATAATTTTGGAGATTGCTACGTCCAAAGGCACTGGCAATGACAACGCTACCAGGCAGATGGAACTGAAAAGGGTCTTATACCATTTTCAGTTCCAAAGTAGCCATTAAATCCAAAATATATTTTTTTAATTTCCTGATGAACCGGACTATCCCGGAAGTTTTTCCGGGGTCATAAGCAGGTCTTCCATGAGTTTGAGCTCATCAATTCCGGAAATGACTATTTCAGGATCAGTCACGAAGTTCTCACTTGCAAGTTTTTCAGAGTAGTCAATATTTTGCAGAATGAATTTGATGGTATTGAGCCGGGCATTCTTTTTATGGTCAGAGCGGATGATAGTCCAGGGAGCCACCGTCCGGTTGGTCTCTGAGATCATCTGAAATTTCTTCACCGAATATTGATCCCAGAGATTCTGAGCTTCCATATCTACTGGCGATATCTTGTACTGTTTCAAGGGGTCTGTCTCACGTGCTTTAAATCTGGCCAGCTGGACTTCCTTGGAAACCGAGAAATAAAACTTGAAAAGTTTGATCCCATCTTTTACCAGCATTTGTTCAAACATAGGAACATCTTTCAAAAAGCGTTTGTTTTGTTCATCAGTGCAAAACCCCATGATGGGCTCAACCATGGCTCGGTTATACCAACTGCGATCCAGGAGAACTATTTCGCCACTGGTTGGAAGATGCTGGATATACCGTTGAAAGTACCACTGGTTTCGCTCCCGGTCGCTGGGTTTTTCCAGAGCTACGACGCGAGCACCACGCGGATTAAGATGTTCAGTGATGCGCTTGATAGTACCACCCTTGCCGGCTGCATCACGGCCCTCGAAGATCATGAGGAGGCGCAGATCGTTTTTTCTTACATGCTTCTGCAGTTTGAGTAATTCGATTTGCAGTTGCCGCATCTCTATTTCATAATCCAGGGTTTTTTTCTTGACGTATATGGCCACCCGACCTTTGGAATCAGCACCATGGATATTCTTCAATGCAGTGCCTTCATGCAGCTTGACCTTGACCGGATTTTTAGTGGTTTTTGCTGGCACAACGGGAGCAGGTGTTTTTGTTGCCGATGTACGAACAGCCGGTTTGGAAGCCTTGGTACCGTTGCTTGAGGTTGCTTTTCTGGGTGTAGGTGCTTTTTCCATTTTCATTCCCCTTGCTCTTAACCGATAAATCGTCCGTGTTTGCGACGTTGTTTTTCCATTAATTTCAATTCCCGTTCGCCCGTGATGACCACATCTTCATTCAGCTTGAAATCTAAAGATCGGCTGCGACCGCGATAGCGAATGGAGTTCAGGATCAGTTTCATGGTCTCCAACCTTGCCAAATGCTTACTATCGGATCGGATAATATACCAGGGTGCTTCCTTGGAATTGGTTTTTTGAAGTAACTTGAATTTCTTTTCAGTGAATTCATCCCACAGATCCTGAGCCTGTAGATCCACCTCACTAAGCTTCCATTGTCGCAGAGGATCATTCATGCGACGCTCAAAACGACGATTTTGTTCTTCTTTCGAAACAGAAAAATACAGTTTGAGTAAAACTGTATTCCCATCGCTGACAAAATTATGCTCGTAGGAATTAATGGTTTTAAGGAATTCACGGTACTGAGTTTGCGTACAAAATCCCATAACTGGCTCAACCAGTGCCCGGTTGTACCAACTTCGATCAAAAAGGACGATCTCACCAACTGAAGGGAAACGTTCAATGTAGCGTTTCAAATGGAGTTCGGATCGTTGCCTGTGCGAAGGTTTCCCGGGAACCTCGACCCGATAACGCTTTTCATTCATGTAACGTGTCATCCGTCGGATAGTGCCCCCCTTACCAGAAGCATCCCGTCCATCGAAAATGATGATCATCTTTTTGCAGCGTTGTTCGATATGCTGCTGCAGCTTGATCAATTCAGCCTGATAAGGTTTCAACTCTTCACTTTGCTGATATTTATCAAGGGCAGCATTGACGATACGCCGTTTTTGTTTTTTCTTAAGGGCATCTTTGATCTCATCCATATCGGCTTTTCCAAAGGATGAGTCCATTTGCTTTTCAATTTTACTGATAACCGAACGAATCGTATCAGTAGGTTTTGGATTTGGGATAGGGGATGGCTCCGGGATAGATTTATCATCAATATTCATCATAGTACTCCAGGTTTAGCAGCTATGGATTGTGTCAGAATGATCTTGTGTAAAAAACCATGATCAGTTAGTGATCTGACAATTATAATCCCCCGAAATGGTTTCAGAAGAAGCTGAACGATCAGCTTCTCGAGTAGAAAATCTAATTAAACTCGTCGAACAAAACCTTGTAAGTAACATAGGAAATGTTCTTGGCATCAACGCCAACAGGCAATTTGACCTCAACCCGAAACAGGGAAGATTCGCCAGGTGAAAGTGAACTCTCACTCACGACACCAGAATAAAAAGAATAGGGTTCACCGCTGATAAATGAGGAATCCTGAGCAATAATGTTGGTTTTTCTATCGTGTAGTCTGAATCTGACTCGAACGAAATCAGCCCGTCGTAATCCCTTGTTATTGATCTGTCCGATGAAAACGCGACTATCCGAGTGCCGTTGATCCTCAAATTCTCCCTTGAGAACCACATCAGCGTGCAGACGATCATAAGGCTTGAGTTCTTTTATGTTTTCCTGAACAATGGCCAAAGTTCCGATGTTGGTCTGGACAACAATTTTATCCAGATCTTCAGAAATGATCTTTCCCTGAACGATGGTACCATTTTTTAGGGTGATCTCGCTGATTTTTTCTGGAAAATTAACCAGTCGTTTGATCTCCCGTCGTATCCGAGGTGCACTCAGGTCATCATATTCACGCAGTTTAAGGCGCATATGATCCATTTCATTCTGGATCTGGTGGATATCTTCCCGTAGTTCCTTAACGGCCTTTTCGGTGCTTTTTACATTTAGAGCAGGTTCGAAGAACTCTCGTTTATCCGAGCCCTGACTGGTGCCGTCTTTTTTTTTCTGACCCAGACCCATCAGGGGTAGCAGACAGATTAAAAGCAGCGTCAAAATTTTTATACCTGGTCTCAGAGTGATCATTATTCACGCTCCCATGTTGCTTGCGTAGAGCGTGCTACATGCTGTAATCTTTGCTTTAACTCAGGGCTGTCAATACTCTCGACCAATTCGCGAATATCATCGTAAAAAATAAAATTGTCGGGATTACCCAGTATATCAATGAGTTGGCCGGCAATAGCTGGATCTTTATAAACAGACAGTGATTGTAGAGCTCTTTTGCGAAACCGACTGGGCATCTGATCATCCCGAGCCACCTTGATCATGGCCATCTTTAATTCAGGATCGTCAAAGTTACCCAATGCGCCTGTAATGGCATCCAACATGGAATAGTAAGTGGCTTGCTCACTGTGCAGGGCATCGATCAAGCTGATCAGTAGCCGTTCATCTTTCAGTTCATCAATGATGGAGATAGCATAGGTTTTGACTTGTTTTTGGGTTGCTGGATTATCCAGCATTTCTGCCAATAACCGTGCGACAGCGGGATCATTCTTGGTGGCCAGGATCTCCACAGCCAGATTACGAATTCCAATATCGACCTTCTTATTGGAGGCAATGGACATAAGAATTGGTACGACTCGTTTATCATCCATTTTTCCCAGTGTCAAAGTCAGGTTCTGTAGAAAGGAGGAGTAGTCTTCCTGAGCATCTGCATATAGTTTTAGGATCAAAGCAACTGAGCGGGCATCTACCTGGCCTTCAATGATGCTGAACATTTCATCCCGAACCGTGACATAACCAGCGCGACTCTTTTGCATCGCCTGAAGGATCGTACGAGTATTTTCCACGTCCTTGGTTTTGCCCAGGGCTTTCAGTCCGGTTTGAAACAGGGTAAAATCCAGGTCACTGCCGTCCTTAAGTGAATTTCGAATAGCTTGCAGACCAATCGGGTCATTGGACTCGATCACTTTTAGTAAGGCTGCCTGACGGATGTCCATCGGTAAACTGGGATCCCGATAATAACTGATCAGGTTGTTCAGTGCTTTTTTCTTGCCGTCACGATAGTCGCTGTAGTTCTTTTTGATCACATCGGTAGTGATCTCACCAGAGGAGCTGCAGGCATTAAATGATCCGAGCAAGATGCCCATCAACAGGATCACCAGTAATTGTATAGATAAATGCTTCATGTTGAAGTCCGTCAATTCCTATTAATAACGCGTGAAAAATATCAGATTAGTTTATCGAAAATTCAGCTTGAAGTCAAGGTAATTCCCTTTGTTCCAATTGCTTAACTGGCCATTGCTTAAGTGATAGATTCACTCCATCAAAATAGCCATAAGAGTAATAATTAAGGAAGTCACCAATAGTTAAAAAGACATTTTCACCAAATGTTTTCAGTTTGGGGTAATGGATGTGTCCCGTGATCAAATAATCAACACCCCCGGCAAATCTATCCTCAGCAAAGGCATAATTCTTTCGAATATTGTTCAGAAGGGCTTCAGTTGATTCAGTTTTGTACTTTTTGTGACTGTGTTTGGAGATCATTCTGGCGAGCCAGTGGCCAATATTAGGATGTATCAACCACTTGAAGCACCATATAAATAACGGGTTACGAATGACTCGCTGCAAACGCAGGTAAGCCTTATCCTCTGGATCAAGTCCATCACCATGGAGTAGGCAGAATTTTTTCCCGGCAAATTCGATCTGGGTTTCCTGTTGATGGATTTGAACCCCAATCTCCGTCGCCATGAAGTCACCAAGCCAATAATCATGGTTACCACCAAAATAGTGGATGGTGATTCCAGCCTCGACCAGTTCCCGCATTTTTGTAAAGACATCGTAGTAGGTCTGAGTGACCACCGACCCGTATTCAAAGTAAAAGTCGAACCAATCACCTACGATAAACAGGGTGGCTTGCTCGGCTTTTATTTGATCCATCAGGCGAAAAAGTTCACGCCGACGTTCACGCTCCAAGTCATCCACCTGAATGCGCAGGTGGGCATCTGATAAAAAATATGCAGTTGGCTTCATGGGTTCAAATTAATCAGGAACCATTGAAGTTGAATGCTAATTTTTAACAACAGTAAATAATCACCCAATCATTTCAAATAGACTGGTTTTCTTGGGTCTCAGCGTTTGACAAGTCTTATACCACGACTTATCTTGCACAGAATTATTGGAACCAAAAGGAATTCCTGGCTTAATAATACTCTATGAAAAAAAATAATACAGTTTCTACGATCATATTCACTACCATCCTGTTGCTGACTTTCATGCTCAACCCGGTGGAGGCAAAATTCGGTAAGAACAAGGTTCAGTTCAGAGGCATGGAATGGTCATATATTCAAACCCCACATTTTGATATCTATTTTTATGATGGGGGCGAAGCTATCGCTTATTATGCTGCGGATGTGGCTGAAAAGTCATACGATCAAATTTCCTATCAGCTCGATTGGCGCTTGAGCAAACGCGTCTCTATTCTGGTTTACAACTCACACAATGATTTCCAGCAAACCAATGTGACCCTGGGATATTTGCAGGAAGGTATTGGTGGTTTTACAGAATTGTTTAAGAACAGAGTGGTCTTGCCTTTCGAGGGAAGCTACGAGCAGTTTAGACATGTGATCCATCATGAATTGACCCACGCTGTGGTCAATGATCTCATCTTTGGGGGGAATGTACAGTCCATAGTTTCGGGGAAAATGCGGGTGAATATTCCCCTGTGGCTGGCTGAAGGATACGCTGAATACTCATCACTCGATTGGGACTCCCGGGCGGATATGATCATTCGGGATGCTGCCATCAACGGCGGTTTACCCCCGATCCAGTATTTGAATTACTACATGGCCTATAAAGGTGGTCAAAGCGTTGTACGCTACATTGGAGAAACTTTTGGTGTTGAACGAATTGGGGAGATATTTCATGAAACTCGCCATTTTAAGGATATCCCTAAAGCCATCGAACATACTCTGCACCTGGATTTGGAGACCCTGACAGAAAAGTGGCATTTCGCGGTCCGTAAGGATTATTGGCCCGATATTGAAGGGCGCAGCAACCTGGATGATCTGGGATATCAGCTTACAGATCACAGTAAAATTAAAAACTATTTTAATGTTAGTCCTGCCATTTCACCCAATGGAGGTAAGGTCGCCTTTCTCTCGGATCGTTCCGGCTATGCTGATGTCTATGTGATGTCAGCCGACAATGGTGGAAATTTGAAAAAAATTGTCTCAGGCCAGCGAACAGCTGAACTGGAGGAATTGAAGTGGCTAAGTCCCGGTTTATCCTGGGCACCTGACAATCGTCATCTGGTCTTTGCCGCCAAATCAGGGGATGAAGATGCACTGGTCTTCTATGATACGGAGAAAAACACAAGACATACCCGCAAACTGGGATTGGATGGAATATTTACCGCTGCCTGGTCTCCTGATGGACAATTCGTTGCCTTTTCAGGTTTGCTGGATGGAGCCAGTGATCTCTTTTTATACTCGATCAAAACCAAACAGGTCACCCAGCTTACCTACGATCTGTTTGCTGATACACGACCGGCCTGGTCACCTGATGGCAGTGAATTGGCCTTTGTCTCAGATCGTGGAAAAAATCTTTTAACAGGAAACATCCAACCGGGATCTGCTCAAGCCCGCGCGCTCTTAAGTGAACATGATTTTAGATCAACGGATATTTATACGATCAATGTTGCTTCAGGTAGGATCAAGCGGATCACCAACAGTCCTGGCAGCGAAGATTCACCTTCCTATGCGAATACAACTGCTACACTGGCTTATACTTCGGATCGAAGTGGTATCTGGAATATTTACTTCTATGACCTTGCTACTGAGATTGAGACGGCCTATTCCGATATAATGACCGGCATATTTCAGATCAGTTGGAGTAAGGATGATTCTCGTCTGGTGTTTGCCGGGTATGAAAAAGGTGGCTGGGATATTTTTACCATCAACAATCCCTTGAATCGAACGCTTGATGTCATTAAGCCGACACTGTCCAATTATCTAAAACGGCAAAATGTGCAATTGGATCTGACCTACTCTGATACACTTCCGGTCCCTGAGGAAATTAAGGTGAATCCTTTTGAAACTCACGTTTTTGCCTACAATAATAATTTCAATAATGCTTCAACAGGCACGGCTCCAGAGCCTCTGGTGATCGAAACCAGAGATAGCACGGGTGCCTATGAGGTCAACAAATATAAGACCCGGTTTACTGTTGATCTGGTAGATGCTCAAGCAGGCTACAGCAATTTCTTTGGAGTGCAGGGAAATGCGTTGATGATTTTCTCTGATATTATGGGAAATCACCGCATTCAATTCGGATTTGAACTTTATCGTAATCTGGACAATTCAGATCTGCTGTTGGGGTACGACTACTTACCCAATAGAACGAATCTTCATCTTATGTTGTATAATTTTCCTGATGACTACATCAGCGGTGATATCTACAATTTGAGTCTCTGGCACTTCCGGAAATATGGTTCGGTGTTTGGATTAGACTATCCCTTCAGTAAATACAGTCGGCTTGAAGTAAATCTCAATTGGTTGAATATCTATCAACAACTGACTCTGGATAATATGCTGGATAATGCTGATGCTCAGGTTTTTTCTAGCAACGCAGGCTATGTTTTGCCCGAGATCAAAATGAGTTTTGACAATGTACTCTATGGTAGTCTTTACCCCATCGATGGCTGGCGGACCGATCTATCTGTCCGATTTTCACCCGATATGCCGAATTCTTCCCGGCAGTTTGTAACCTTGCGAACAGATATACGCAGGTACTTCAAGGTAACCCGGGAATATTCCTTTGCCTTACGTGTTTCAGCTGCCAGCAGTCATGGTCGGCAATCGGAAAGATTTATGGCCGGAGGAATGGGAAACTGGATCAATTATCGATTGGATAATAACTACATTAACTATTTGGCTGACTATGAGGATCTTTACTTTTCCGAATATGTGCTTCCGGTTAGAGGAGCGCCCTATTTTGGTTTAGTGGGAAATCATTATGCGGCCTTTAATGCGGAGTTCCGCTTCCCCTTTATTGAATATTTATCTCTGAAATGGCCGGTTTCGATGGTCCTGGGTAATGTGCGCGGTGAGCTCTTTAGTGATTGGGTTAAAACCTGGGACGAGGAACAGATCGCGGGACGCAGTTTTACAGATGCACTGATTGCTGATCAGCAGAACAGTTACTGGGGAACCGGTTTTGGAATGCGCATGAACCTGGGCATCTTTGTGTTGCGCTATGATATGGCTTTTGATATGTCCAGAAGCCCTCTTTGGGATAATCGTCAACATATCTGGTCGCTGGGATTAGATTTTTAATGCTAACTCTGATCAGGTTATTGGGACGGA
>JAYEKW010000209.1 GCA_034716895.1 Candidatus Neomarinimicrobiota bacterium | reverse complement strand
CACATACAACCAATTGATGGCAAAGGGAACCAGAAAGATCAACAATAGCAACAGCAACCCATGCCAGGCAAGCTTAAAGGTCTTCTGGCGTCGCAGCACATAATCCGGCAACAGGTTGATCAGTAACGTGTCTTTCTTCTTCGGAAACAGGACCTGTACGGCTAATCCAAGCGGTATGGCGTAATCTGTATAGGATTCACTACTGTCTTCCGGGATAATGAATTTATCAGGATTTAAACTTAAGTACTCAACCCTGACGCTGACATCGTCCTGCTCGAAAAATGCTTTTGCATCGATCTGTCTGGCTTCACCGGTGAGAATGATCCGTGTAATATCCTGATAATGACCCAAATCCTGATCGTAAAGCAATTTTCCGGATATTGCATTTAACAGAGACGGTGATCTCAGATCCTCCCGGATGCTCTGAGAAAAATGGATAACATTGGTTCCCTTGGTGATGATAAAACTGCTTTGGACATCCTCGATATTGACCAAAGCAATGATCTCATCCTCTCCGATATCATCATAATTAAAGCGCAGCAAATTGATCAGGGCCACTTCATCAGTACATACAGAGACAAAACGGGGTTTGACCTTCAGATGTGGCTGAATATCATCAAAAGCCTGAATAATGGGAATGTCGCCTTTGTACACAAAAGCATAGGTTTCCCCACTTTCAGTAAAAAGACAGTCATAATGATCTTTCGGAAGTTCGGCATCACCCTGCCGATCAATGATCTCGTTGAATATCTGTTTTTTTCGTTTCCTGGGTTTCAGCTCGGTGAAGTTGCCTCGCAAATGAAGCGTATGAACCAGAGAGCGGGGTAAATTGATGGCATGGGCATAATGCTTTGCAGGAACCCGGGACATCAGACTCAGCAGGATATCCTCATTGGTCTCTTCTTCCTCGAATTGATCTTCTTCGCTGGACTGATCCATGCTTCCAAAACCCTGATCAGCCTCTTGCACTTCCTCTTTGTCATCAGGTGGTTCGTCATGCAGGAATGCCGGCCTATCATCAATGCCAAAGGCGTTCTCTGCTGTTTCCAGAGTGCTAAAATCTGAACTTGTTTCATCGGTATCATCTTGGGGATGCTGAAAGGGAGTAATCAGAGTGGCCTGATCCAAAGCTGCAATTTTGATCTTACCTTTATGCACAGAGGTAAGGGTTGTCTTGAGTTCAACACCATCCTGGTACAGGGTCAATATGTTTTTAGGAATTCCCATTATGAACGGCTTAGAGGGATATCTTCACAATTTCTTTGAATCGTTTTTTATTGTTGGCATTGGAGAGCGCTTCTTCATAGGATATCTTTTTCTCATCAAAGAGACGTTTCAGATCCTGTTCCAGTGTGATCATACCCAGGTTACTGGATTGCTGGATCATCTGATAGATCTCATCCAGGTTATTATTCTTGATGGCAGCCCGAATAGACGGAATCATTAATAAGACTTCTTTGGCAAGGACCCGTTTCCCATCCAGCGTACGTGGCAGCTTTTGAGAGATAATCACGCTCAATACATCAGCCAGACGTTCCCGGACTCGATTCTGTTCATTGGCTGGTACTTCACCAATGATACGGTCAACACTTTCAACCGTTGATGAGGTGTGCAGCGTGGAAAATACCTTATGCCCACTGTCAGTCACTTCCAGAGCTGTGATGATCGTCTCAGGATCACGCATCTCACCGATCACAATGATATCCGGATCCTGCCGTAGAGCCTGAATGGCACCTTCCTTGAAGGACAACACATCAGCCCCAACTTCACGATGTCGCACGAGGCAGCCCTTGGGTTTATGCACCTGTTCAATGGGACTACCCAAAATAACAATGTGGGCATTCATCGATTGATTGTTGGCATCAATTATGGTATCAAGGGTGGAGCTTTTGCCTGATCCGGTAATTCCGGTGACCAGGATCAAGCCCTTTTTAGTGTGTTTCAGGCTCAGCGCCTTAGCAATCTCCGGATGTAAACCCAGACCTGCAAAAGGACGGATCTCATCACCAATCATACGCATATTCAATCCCAGATGCCCCAGGTCAAAATACATATCACCTCGTAACCGGGCAGTCGACCCATCCAGATCTATCGAATAGGAGAAATCCAGATTACGGTCTTTGAGCAATACATCGCGTTGTTGATCCATGAGGATATTGAGCAGGATCACATCCATCTCAGAATCACTATAGTCACCCTGTGTAGGATCAGGTTTTTTTTCGCCCTGACTCCTGTACCAGATCTTTCCGGCACATCCAGCTGAGCCCATGTCAATATCGGAAGCGCCGTTGTCCTTCATATCAGCCAGTAAACTATTCAGGAACGCGCGTAAGATTCTGCGGTCATCATCCAGTAGCCCGGATATTTCCCGACTCAAGTGGTGTAGCCGCTCCAGCCCGAAAAGAGTATCTGGAATCTGATCCAGAATAGGCTTTAATAGTTGATGTACGTTGTTGATTACTGTCTGATCCATCTGCTCAACTCCACTTGCTTAGTCCAACATCGAATTTACCGTTGTAAAAGCTGTTCTTCAAGTTTTACTACTCGTTCATTGGTTGAAATCAGCTTCCGGCGTAGAATTTCAATAATATTCATGGTAAAGATATTAAAATATTTTGGTTCCTGACGAGCAAAGAAATCCAGAAGGCACTGTCTATTATATTTTAGAACCAGTGTTGGTTCCTCAGTTCTTATTGTCGCGATCCTATAATGATCTCGATAGATGATCAACTCGCCAAAAACATCCTTCCGGCCCAATTCGCCCAGTAACGTACTCTGTTTCCACACGGACACTTTGCCTTCACAGATCAGAAACATGTCTCGACCTATTTGTCCCTTACGCAGGATATTCATGTGGGTGGCATAGGCTTTTTCGCGCCCCAGCCTAATAAATTTTTCAGCCAGTTCTTTGGGGAAGTGAGCAACCAGAAGGGGTGGCTCATTAAAGTGGATGAGGGTTCCGGTCAGTTCCATTTTCAAGGATAAGGGTCCAATACTGTTATGGCTATTCCTGACGGAGCTTCGACTCGCTTGTTGCGATTCATTCATTATAAGGTTCCCAGGTTTTTGGGGGCATACTGAGTGCTCCAGGATGCGCGACCATAATTTTCATCATATCCATACGTGGTTCCAACATCAAACGAGATCTGAATGATCCGGACACTGTCAATTTGACTTGTAGTGCTCATCTTCTCGTTAAAATAACGTAACTCCCAGGCAGTTACCCCCAGAGCTACGTCATATTCCACACCATTGACGCTCCGGTACAAATAGCGGTCATTGGGATTATCAGTCGCTGAGGTCTCGCTGGCAGGACCGGCACGATAGCTGAGGGTGTCAATCACTGAATCCCGGTCAATATCAGACAAAAACGTGATTGTGGAATCAGAAAAAGCCAGAAGTGCTGGTGTGGTCCGGGATACCTGATGACCGATCTTTTTAAAATCATAATCCAGAATCGCGGCAATTTCCACAACATTTTCCTGAGCCATGGTGCCCAGCGAGTTCAAACTGGAGGTCTCCAGGATCTCATGGTTCATGTTCAAGATGGTCAACAACACCATACCACCGATTAGAAAAGAACCTGCCATTTGTATGTCACCCATAACTGCTCATTTCCAGTATGGATAAATGCGGCTTAAGGTGATGTCATTTCTTAGATAGTCACTGCTGATGGTCGCATTCAAGCGCTTCAGAGAGGATTGAGTTCCCAGAAAGGTATTCTTATCGGAAGCATCTATATATCCAACGCTAACCACAAGCGTGTAGGTCATCCCATTGCCAGCTGTATCCACCAGGGATAGTCCATCGTAGTCATCAATATCATTGAAATCAGGGTAGGACTCTCCAGACTCCGGTCCCAGCGAGTCAGCCGGGGTGAAATCATCGGGGATGGATTGCGGGTTGCTGGAAACTGCATATTTGTCAAAGGATTTAAGCCAGGCCTGTCGAAATATGCCTTCGATGATCGAAACGGAATTCAGTTCATATTCACTTTGAAGAACATGGATCTCATTTTTAGCCAGAGCATCATTCACAGTTAGCGAATAGCGACCTAATATAGCGATGGCCATGACCAGGATCATCATTTCAACGCGACCCACCTGGACTATTCCTCATCCTCAACGGTGACAGCCACAATTTCTTCAATAGAGGTGATGCCCTCTTTGATTCGTTCCCGTCCTGAAGCCCGCAAGGTCAACATGCCATTTTTAATAGCCTCTTCTCTAATAGCATCCTCATCGATCTGGTCTCCCGAAGCAACGATCATCTTCTTTATCTCTGAGGTAAAATACAATGATTCCATCACAGCCGTACGACCTTTATAGCCGTGACGACAGTTATCACAACCAACGGGTTCATAAAGGGTGAATTCCTGTAGCTCCTGTTCAGTGAAACCCAAAGCCCGGGCTGAATCAAAGTGTTCCTCCGTCAGGGGTGTTTTGCAATCCTTGCAAAGTCTGCGAACCAGTCGCTGAGCCAATATTAAACTGACTGATGAGGCAATTAGAAAGGGTTCGATACCCATTTTATAGAGTCGGGATACAGCACTGGGAGCATCATTTGTATGCAAGGTGGAAAAGGTGAGGTGACCGGTATTGGCCAACTTCATGGCTGTCTCCGCTGTTTTAAGATCACGTATTTCACCTACCAAGACAATATCTGGATCGTGTCTGAGGATAGCTCGGATAGCGGCATCAAAACCCATTTTATCGCTAATCTTCAATTGACGTGAGCCATGGATCAGATATTCCACCGGATCTTCAACGGTCAATACACATTTTTCAGGAGTGATAACGGCATGCAGGGCAGCCACCAGCGTGGTACTTTTACCACTTCCAGTAGGTCCTGTCACAATCACGATACCAGAGGGCTTGTTAATAGACTTTTTAAAATCGAGCAGTGCTTGTTTCTGAAGTCCCAGCTTATTCAGATCTGTAATTACTTTACGGTCATCCAGGATTCGGATAACAATACTTTCCAGCTTCCGGTCAAATTCGGAACCTACAATGGGTATAATGGAAACGCGATAACGGATCAGGTAGTCATCGATCTTCCTTTGAATAAAACCATCTTGAGCCATATCACGTTCAAAACGATCGACATTGCGAGTTTTATCCTTAAATACTGCTGATATTGCTTCAGGCTTTACCCCTTTTTGGGAATGCCAGGTTTCCAGTTTCCCATCTATTCGAAAGTTAATCTCTGTGATATTGCCTGGTTTCGGGACCACATGGATATCACTGACATCCTGTCGTACAGCCTCGATCAAGACTCCTTCGACCAGGGCGGTAAGGGCGCTTTGATTGATCTCTGCATCAAGGGCTGCCTCATCTACTTCATCTTCATCGATATGAGTCTCTTCATCATAATTGATCTCATCCAACAAGCCCAGGAAGTCATTATGGCTGGATAGTACTTTATTAAGAATTGCATCAACATTTTCTACACGGCTATAGACGATCTCAAAATTACCAAAAGGTAATTGCTCAGCCATAGAGGTCACTTCTGGATCAGTAGGATCAGCAGCAATTATGGTTAAAACAGCGTCTCCTCCCTGACCATTAACACTGAGGGGCACCATTTTAGCGCGAATCATGGTTGCTCGAACCGCATCACTGCGACTATCAAAAACGCTATCGATAAATTCTATTTGCTCCTCATTGAGATCATCAGCGTTGATCTCAACCTCTTTGATGGCAAAAATAAATGATAGTTCATGCAGTACCGCATGTTGATCCACACCCAGATCTTCATAGAATATCTTACCAAGCTGCCGACGACTATTAGCTGGCTCAGTTTGCTGAATTTCCAGGGCTTGTTTTAGGATATCCTGAGAAATCACGCCCCTTCTAACTAGGATATCACCGATCTTGGCCATTTAATTTGTCCTTATTGCCCTACATTACTGACGTTTCAGAGGAAACCAGGGTCAACCCGATCATGACAGACATAATGACCATCGTGACCATTCCATTTATCGAACCAACGACCCGATCCATCCGATAGCCTGTTTCAGTTTCATAATAGTTTGCCAATTGCAACGCATTAGTGCGTAACGCTCCCGATTCTGCTCCAGACCGGAAACGGGAAATGGCGGTCTTGGTGAAGACACCGGTGGCTTCCATGGCTTCTACAATCCCTTTACCTTCCCCCAGCATCATAGGGATGCCAACCTCATTCATCTGGTGCGCTATATAAGAGTTGCGACATGCTTCAGAGGCGATTCGGATCACCTCAATATTCTCACCGGAACCACTGTAAAGTGAGTGGAATACGCGAGCAAATATTTCAATGCTGGTCTTGTGTAGCAGTTCTCCAATGACCGGTATTCTAATGACAATCTTATCCTTCCAAAGTTTACCCTTGGGGGTTCTTATGTAGAAGATAAGGGCTGTCAGCGGAATCAGGGTCACTGCTGCCAGAATCATCCAGTTATCGGAAAGGAAATTACTCAAAGCCATCGTTTTGGCTGTCATGGGTGGTAAAGGTTTGCCAAATTTTTCAAACATAGAGGCTGTTTCAGGAAAAATGACCATCACATAGTAGATTACTACAAGAAAAATGGCACCCAGGGTAACAAACGGGGACACCAGTGTCTTTCTTAAATTACGTTTAAATTCTTCATCACGAGCCATGAACTTTGCAGTGCTTTCGTAAACACTGCGCATGTTGCCACTGGTTGATGCTACAGCCAACATATAAGCCGGAAATTTTCCAAATACATCCTCATGTTTTCCAAAGACCTCGCCCCCTTCTTTACCTTCCTTAAGATCCTGCTGGATCTGTTTGATGGTTTCTTTGAGGCGAACATTGGGGGTATCCTCACCAAGCAGGGATAAGATCTCATCATAGGGCAAATTCTCTTTGAGCAGATCCGCGCATAAGCGAATCCAACTGGAAACTTCACTGGATGGAACCTTGCCCTTGAAATCCAATAGTTTCTTATTGACACTGAGCACCCTGAACCCCAGCCGTTCCAGAGCAGTTTGGACTTCTTCCTTGGCAAAGGCTTGTTGTTCACCTCGGGTAATTTCCTGGCCAGGTTTTTGGGCTTTATATAGAAAAGTCGCCTTTTTTTCGATACTCTGGAATGTGAGATTCCGTTTCGTCGCGAATTCTATGGCGGCTGTTTTTGCGGCTTTTTTGCTAGCAGCCTCAAGGATGCCCTTGATCGGCTTTCCTTTAAGAGTGGCTAAGGTGTATCTGAATTGCTCCATTAGGGGTAGGCTCCCCTGTAGAGTACTAACCTACGTGGGTGTCATGAACGACACCCACGTAGATCTTATAAAAGGGGTAATATATAAATTTTTACACTACCGAATGATTAAGGCATGGTGATCGTTGGCGAACCTGTGATCCCATTCTGGCTGACAGTGGCCACAATCACAACCCCCTCATTGGCACCGGTGCCAGTCAGTGTGAACTGAGCTGCAGCAGCTGCTGACATCACATAGACACCATTAGTATTAGATGAATCCGATCCGAATGATGTAATATCGGCCGCATTCGTGAAATCTCTGGCACCACCACCCATTGCGGCTGGTTTCCGCCAATAGGCTGCTGCGTCTGAGGCGATCGCATTGATGTCCTGCATGACTGCATCGCGCTCTGCATTAACAGCACCCTGAGTAAACATGTTGATTCCTACCACAACCGCCACTCCAACGATGATCGTTCCCAAAACAATTAAAAGTAATTGTTGTTGACCCATTATGGCTCTCCTTTTTTTTGGTTCTTTAAAATGCTTTAATTTGGAAGATCATAATCACAACGTATAACCACTCTTCCCGGCTCCATTTTACCTAACACGCTGAAGTTTTTTCTTCAGTCTGTTCAAGGCATGCCCTTCATTTACATTTCGCGTGAATATATCCGTCTGAAATATTTGAATCAAGGTAAATAAGGCTTTTCAGGGGAATCAAGTGATCTAAATCCAGATTCATTTTTTCGATTTTACAGGAAACAGAATAACCTAAAATGAGCCTTGCCTTAATTTATAATATTCAAACATTTCGGGGTTCAATTTAGTCGCATAATATTGATCAGATAAATTTACTTATGCAGTTGAGAATTATTCGGTAACGTATGTGTTGGGTCACATATTTTGAGTACAGTTGACAACCATCAACTTTGTGTATCAGCCGATCCTGTCCCCAGTTTTTAAGTCAAAAAAGTGAAGATGTTCAAATTGGGGGATGAAATTGAGCAGTTCGCCTCAGTTAAAAATTGGTTGTATTTCCTTATTGCAGAAATACCATTTTGATCGTCCTGGAATCATTCCCTGCTTGCAGACGACAAAAATACATACCTGTACTAACGGGAGCTCCTGATCTATCCGTTCCATTCCATTGGACTGTGTGTTCACCCTGGTCATCTGCTCCATCCAGAAGCGTGAGAACCTCATGACCCAACATATCGAAGATCTTCAATGTGATCTTAGTCTGAAAGGGTAGACTATAACTAATAGTAGTGCTTGGATTAAAAGGATTGGGGAAATTACCAGCCAGCAGAATATCCGTGGGGTTTAAATCAACATTTTCAACTGAAACCTGATCATTGTGTTGATTCAATAGCCATAGCCATAGTCCCTCAGAGTTGTAGGCTGGATCCCAGGCATTGTGACCCACCCCCTCAAACAAAGTAAGCTGGACGTTGGCACCAACAGCAGCCAATCGATTAAACATAAACTGTGACCCCTGCCAGGGGACACCGTTATCCAGAGCTCCATGGAATATTGCAATATTTGAATTGACCAAGCGTTCCACTCCAGGTACGTCACGAGCCGCGATGGGGACTACAGCCGCAAACAGATCGGGGTAACTCACAGCATATTCCCATGTTCCAAAACCGCCTCGACTCAAACCGGTGATATAAATACGACTTGCATCAACTCGATAGGTTTCAATGATATACTGAGTCAATACATTCACGCGATCCACGTCCCAGTGCACATTGGCATGAAGCTGAGGACACAGGAGCAAAAAATCTGAATTCATACCCTGCTCGTAAAGCAAAGGGGGGCCCCCCTGTCTGATTTCATCAATATTTTGGATCGCACTGCCCGATCCATGGAGAAATAATACCAAAGGCCAATTCTCATTATTACTGTTGTAACCAGCAGGTAGATATAGCAGATAATCATCGTCAATTTCTTTTGAAATCTCAGTTGAGAATGTTTCGTGCAGGGCTACAGCGGGACTACCGGTAAAGGACGGGGCTGTTCCTACAAACCATTCCCAAAATCCTTCCTCAGAGTAACCTTGTTCCCATACTTCGTGCCCGAGATCATCATAGATGGTCAGTTGATCCTCTGTCGTACCGCAGTAGGTCTGCATTTCAAAGAGCATATTCTCTGGATCTTCGATGGGAACCAGAGAATCCTGGGCACCATGAAACATCCAGGTCGAAACCTCACCCAGGCGGCATATCTCAGTGCAGGCAGGTGCTCCCATTGGAGCAAAACGCTGAAATATTCCCGGGTAACTGACCCCAAACTCAAAAACACCCCAACCTCCCCGATCACCAATGCCTGTGATGAAGCGTTGAAATTCATCGATATGATAATTACTTTCAACTTCCTCCAAAAGAGCTTTCAGGGCATCGGGATCCCAATGCTCATCTCCTGGTAGCTGGGGAGCGACAATAAAAAAGTCATGTCCCATCCCCATTTCTACGAGTTGAGGTGGACCATAATTTCTAATCAAATTAATATCATCAACACTCTCCATACCCGTGAGATAAAAAACCAATGGCCAGGCTTCATTTGGTCGATAATCGGCTGGGACATAGAGCAAGTAATCCAGATCAATGGTCTTGGTGTATTCAGTAGAGATGTTGTGGTACTCAGGAACAACCTGAGCTTGACATGAAACCAGGATGATCACTAAAAAACCGAGTATACTTCTCATCACTTTATTCTCCCATTAATTGCCCAGCTCGATCCCTGGTTATGGATTAGTCTTATCTCAGATTTATCAACTTCCGGGCTACTTCAAATAGATCTTGTTTCGCGGTAAACTGTAGACAAGTCCCATGCGGTTTACGTACATTTCCAATCCATGCTTCAGGAATGGCTTCCATTCCTTTAGAGGCTCCTGATAGTGCGCCTACAATCGCACCAATGGTGTCAGTATCGCGCCCGAAATTACCAGCATAGATCATCCCTTGTTTGAATTCACCTCGAGTTAATTTGAAAACTGCAAATGCCGAAACCACAGCTTCCGGCACCGATGCTTTATACTCACACCGCAACGCTTTATGGAGCGGCATCCAGGAGCGTTCAATATTATAATCAAATTCCTCAAGTATGGCAAAAGCCACATCAAAAGAATGTTTGAACCAACTGCCGACCGGCGCCCACTTTCGGGCTTCAGCAATGATCTCGTCCACGGTTCCGCCATCAATCGCAACCGCTGTTGCAGCCGCTACTGCTTGAGCGCCCCAAACGCCATCATCCGCATGGCTGATCTCTGCATCAATACGGGCTAATTCAGCAGCCAACACTGGATCGCCAGCAGCCACGATCCCCATGGGTGCTGAGCGCATAGCGGCGCCGTCACTCCTGGAGTAGGCATTGTACTTCCCCGTTTCTGGAGCGGTTAATCCTTTACGGATATTGGCAGCAGCTTCACGCTCACTGGCTCCTCCACGTTTGAGTTCATCTTCCACCAGAACGTGCTCTTTCCAGGCTGCTAATACATGTTCCGGAGTTGGTTTCCCATTGGAATTGATCAGAATCTCAGCACTAAGCAGTGCAAATTCAGTATCATCTGTACTGAAGGTTGGTTTTTCCGGCCAATCCATGGTGATGCCGTACAAAAATTGGTTTTCGGGATCGCGAGCCGCATCCCCAAAGGCATCGCCAATGGCAAGACCAACGAGACAAGCCTCAGCGCGGGATTGATATTGTTGTTGACTCATGTTAAGCTTTTTTATTGGTGACATTCCATATCCTTTAAATAGTTAATAATCGTCTGATTTTGATAAATTTCCGGAGGTAGCGCTGATTCGTACAAGTTTGGCTGCTGTAACTGTCCGGTGAGCCAAATCTGAAATTGTTGATCGGTCAAACCCACCAACACTGGAACGAATCTGATTATTTAGCGGGTTGATCCATTTTTCAGGTAATGCTTTGGCTCCCTGCACGATGCCAACAATTGAGCCAGCAGTAGCACCGTTACAATCCGTATCCCAACCGCCCATCACTGCACTTGTGATCGTCCGTTCATAGTCACCAGCACCATGGATCAGGGATGCTACCGTCAGAGCCGCATTATTGATCGTATGCACCCAATGATAATGCCCGAAAGTAGCATAAAGTTGATCAACAACGGCTTCCCACTCGCTCTTTTCGATGGGAATACTGAGAACCGTATTAATCGCTTTAGAGAGACGGGAATTCGGTGGAATTTGGTCTAGCCCCAACTGGATCAGTCTGCGCATATCAGATTCGACAAAAGCAGCGGCCATAATGGCTGCAAAGAACATCTCGCCATAGATTCCGGTTCGCGTGTGAGTCATTCTGGCATCCCGCCAGGCAAACTCAGCCGCTTCTTCAGGGTTTCCGGGACAGACATAGCCCCAAAGATCAGCTCGGATCTGTGCTCCGATCCACTCCCTGAACGGGTTGAGATATTGTCCTGATTCTGGTGGAGAAATTCCATTCAATAGATTGTTATAAGCTACCCGTTCTGCGGTGAACACTTCATACACCGGCAACTTTTTCAGCCAGGCAGAGGCAACATCCTCACTACTGAATTCTGGTCCGGAGCTTTCCAGAATATGGAGATTCAACATGGTAAAATTCAGATCATCATCTTCAGGCATGCACTGGATATTTTCCCGGAGACTTTCAAATCCGCCCCGGCGTTTCCAGGGATATTTTTCCAGAAGTGCTTGCGGCATCCCGACTTGAGTGAAATAATTGTCCAGCGGCCAGGCACCATTTGAATCCAACATCTCTCTGATGATGGTCCGATGATAGCGTTCAATGGGCTTACCCAGGAGACAGCCACCGGCTCGTCCCAGCCAGCCGCCCAATGTTGCATTAAAAAGTGCATCCGAATCCGGATCGAATTTGGGAAGATCGGATTTTTGGTGAGAGCAGCTCGCTTTAATATCTTGAATCTCTGAGGGTTCATTTTGAGCCAGATCTTGGGGAAAGGGCTTTCCTGAAAGTTCCTGCAGAAGTTGCTTTGCTTCCAACTGCAATTTTTCCGTTGACTGTTGCTTTACTTGTTTCTGAAGCTCTTGCAAATGCATCTTTTCAAACGATACATCCAGACCTTCATCCTGACGCTGGATTATCTCGTATTCAAAACGCTCAATAAAATCCAGATAACGTACGATCATAAGACCTATTTCCCTTTGGCTTCAGAGTTAATCTTCGCGATGACCAATTCACCAAATTGGTTGGCAATGTCATTGATATCAACCCCCTTTAAAGCCGGTAAACTGACCCCCTTTAGCAGGTGATCCTGAGGATTTTCAACCAGAGTTTTTCCCTCAATAACAGCACCCAGGGCACTGCTCAGAGCTAACAGAGTTCCACCCCCTGACGGTACCAGAGCAGCACAACCCATCATCAGATCATGATTACCCCCAGTGGTTTTCAGGATGGACAGGAGTGATGCTAAAATTTCGTGGGCAATATTTCCGTAGCTGTAGATCTGATTGCATATCTCAGTATTCAAAAAGAAGGCAGTATCAACTATGCTGGATTTGGCCGGATCAATTCCGTTAAGTGCGTGCATAACAGTCGTTTTAGTGAGAGAATCTGCTGGAAGTCCCTTAATAACACCTTGAATAATATCAGAAACCGACGCTCCATTACAAGCTTGACTAAATAGAGTGGCAACTGCAGTAGCGCTCCAGATCCCATCTTCAAACTGGGTAAAGGATGCATCCAGCTCAGCCAATGCTTTTGCAGCAGCAGGATTTCCAGTGTGGGCGACACCGATCATAACAGCGCGAGGCAATGCTGCATCATCAAAATAGTGCGGATTAAAACGTCCTGATTGGGGAGCAGTTAAGTCATTCCGAAAATTACGAAGGGTTGTTTGGACACTGATTCGCCCTCGAATTGGATTTGTTGAGGAAGCTAATTCCTGCCAGGCTTTATGCAAAATTGCATGATCAAGATTTCCCCTGTTCTCCAGCAGGATCATTGTAGTCCAAGCAGCCCATTCTGCCAGATCACCGGGACCTGGGATCAGTTTATCAGGCGCTTGATTTAAAGAGAAAGGTTTTGGAAGACTGGTGCTATTATATTCACCCATCTCAGTTTCAATAGTATGTCTGATCCGTTCCAGCCATTTTGGTAATTCCTGTGCCCTGGAAAACATACTGGACCAGCTAAGAGCCTCGCCAACTGCCAATCCATAAAGTGTAGAAACAGCCCGTGCTTTTATTTGACCACTCATCGTTTTTCCTCACCAGCAAGAGCCAGTTTGGTCAATATTTTCGCAGTCTGATCAATGCTCATCCCTGCAACGGATCTAATACATAGGCCAGGAGGATCCTTAATCTGCTCCCGCCAACTTTTTGGTAGGCTCTGATAACCCCTGGAAGCTCCCAATACAGCGCCGATAATGGCAGCGATGGTGTCTGCATCCCGTCCCAGATTGACTGCCCCCAGAATCGTATTTTTGTAGTCGCCTTTTCCGGCAGCCAGCAATCCAAAAGCGATCCCGACAGCTTCAGGTGCCAGATCACTCCAATGGTAATAGTTACAAGCAATCTCATCGTATAAAGCTTCGATAACTGATCTGACATCAGCAGCATCTTTGCCAATTGCTACCGCCTGTTTGATTAAATTATAGGTCCAGGAATCTGCTGGGATTACGTCTAGAACTGCCATCATCATCTGTTCGATACTCGAACCTGATATAGCCATGGAAACGGCCGCTGCCACAGCTTGTCCTCCGTAGATGCCCTCACCTGAATGACTCACCTGCCCAAATCTTTCAGCCAGATCAGTGGCTTTTTCAGGTTGTCCGGGATAGACACATCCAAAAGGAGCGGCACACATGGCCAATCCATCACTCCAACTATGAATGTGTTGACCTGAGGCAGGTGGCATTAGCCCCTTCAGGAGGTTTTGCAATGTTAAAGCCTCGCTGAAGCCCGCTCCCTTGTAGGTCTGTGAAGGGTGATAAATATCTTTGAGGTAATGTTTAGCCACGGTTTCTGAAGTGATATCAAGACCATATTGATCCAGAAGTCCAGCATAGAACAAGGTAAATTCAGTATCATCAGTTCCAAATTGATCAGCACTGTGAAACCCTTTGATCCACCCATATTTCTGCTGAATACTGTCTGGATTCAAGCCTTCTGTGTCCGCACCCAGGGCATCTCCAATGGCCAGGCCGAAAAGGGCGCCAGCAATTCGATCTGTTGCTTCATCTGGGGAAAGCGCTACCATTTGAGCCCTCGGACCTGATAGCGAGCCAGGACTGAGTTACTCTCTTTTTCAATTCGCTGGGCGGCTTCTTCCAAACTTAGTCTCCCGGCAAAAAGCTCCTGAAATACTGGATTGGCCACACGACTCTTCCACTCAATATAACCGGGTAAACCAACCCAGGGACCTGTGGAGAGGTATTGAGCTGATTCTGTAACTACGAGCCAACCATTGGCTTCGGTTTGGAAGCGAGGATCATTCAAGCTGGATTTGCGGGCGGGCATCATCCAGTCCGATCCGGCTAAGCGGGTCATATTCTCGGAACTGAGTAAAAAGGTGATAAATTCCATGGCCACTGCCTGTCGAGTACAGGACTTGGGAATACTCAGGGTCTGGGTATTCAAACCCATGGCCTGGGTTCGAGCCTTCATGGGTGGCATCACTGACCAGTGGAAATCGTCTGATGCATTTTCCATGACCTGCTGTCTGGCCCAGGATCCAATCCCCACCACCATGGCATACTTACCGGCCAGGAAACCTGGAATAGTTTCGGTGCTGGATTTACCAATACTTGAGGGAGTCATGGTCTGATCTTCATACAGCATTTTCAGGATGGTTCCTAAAAGTTCTTTCTCAGGTTTTCCCACTCTGGTTACCAGACCGCCCTGTTCATCATGATAGAAAAAGGAACCACCAAAGGCGATGGAATGATTCATGATGAAATTTGCGCTATTTCTGAGCCCCATGGCAACGCCCCACTGATCGATGAGCCCATCCCCATCCTGATCAAGGGTCAATTTTCGAGCCGCAGCCAACAGGTCAGTCCAAGTCCAGGGGTTATCAAAGGAAGGGGTTGCGATCCCGGCTGCATCGAATATATCCTGGTTATATAGGACGATAAAAGATTCATTGATGAAGGGAATTCCAATCACTTCGCCTGACGAGCGCGTTACTGATGCCCAATCGACGGCCAACACATCTGCTTGCATTTCCTCAGTGATGTAAGGTGCCAGATCAGCCAGATACCCCCGCAAAGCGAAGTCCACAATAACAGCGGATTCATAATGAAAAATGTCCGGGATATCACCAGTTTCGAAACCGGTGATCAGATAGTCATGAATTGAATTCCAGGTTCCTTGAGTTAATTCTACTTGTTGCTCCGGGTGTAGCTGATTCCATTGAGCAGTAATCTCCTGGACGGCTTCAACTGCTTCAACCTGCCAGGCTAAACTAAGAAATCGGAGCGGACCAGTCTGAACGACATCTGTTTCTAGGCGCGAAGCCATTTCTCCAGCAATGTAGGTGGAAATAATTATTATTGCCAACAAACCGGCAATGATGAAGCCCTTGTAGTAGAGTATCCATGAAATAAGTCGACGCATCATTAACCTTTCACAGCACCTTGCAGGGCACCCGATGAGAACCATTTCCTGAGAATCGCAAATAATATAATGGAAGGAATGGTAGCAATAAAACTAGCTGCTGCCAGGGGACCGGTTCTGGCTTGACCTTCAATCCCCGTATACCGTGCCAATTCAACGGGTAAGGTAGTTAAGTCAGGGCTCTTTAGTAGTACCAGGGCAAAGAAAAACTCATTCCAGGCTGAGATGAAGGCAAAAAGGACAGCGGCTCCAATGGCAGGAAGCAGCAAAGGCATGATGATCTTAAAGATGATCTGACCCTGGGTGGCTCCGTCAATAGCGGCAGCCTCCTCCAATTCAATGGGGATCTCTTTCACGTAGCCTTGGAGCATCCAGAGCACAAAGGGAATGTCCCAGACGACATAGACCAGTACCAGGCCGGACAAAGTATCAGTAAGATGTAAGGAGCGCAGGACTAGAAAGAGGGGGATCATGATGAGGATGGCAGGAAAAATCTGTGAGGTCAAAATCCAGCCCATGACGACCTTATTGACCGCCGTTTTATAACGTGACAGCGCATAGGCAGCCGGCAGTGAAATGAACACGACAATGATTGAGGTGATGATACCCACATATAGACTATTGGCTATGCTTTTTAACAGACGTTCTTCCTGAAATACGGTCAGGTAATGCTCGCCCGTGAAAACCTTGGGGATCAGAGTTGGAATACCCGAATAGATCTCAGCAGTGGGTTTGAATGAAGTCGAAATCATCCAGATCAGCGGGAATAGCAAGTACACCAGAAAAGTGAAGATAAGCCCGTGCATGAGAAAGTGGGTAATCCTGCGTTTTGTGGTTCGGCTATTAAGAATGTCAGATATCTGCATATTAACCCGTACGTTCTTTGAGTTGAACGCGAAGATAAAAGAATAGAAAGAGTGATATAATGATCACCATAACATTACCAATGGCAGCTGCGTATCCTACATAACCGTAGCGGAAAGCTTCTTCGTAGGCCGCCAGCATGGGCAGGCGTGTCAACCCTCCCGGTCCACCCTGGGTGAGAATCCAGATCAAGCCAAAGGCATTAAAATTCCACATGAAAGAGAGGGATACCACAGCAGCCATAATCGGTTTCATCATGGGCAGGGTGATATGTCTGAACTGACTCAAGCTTGAGGCTCCGTCCAATTCAGCAGCTTCGTAAAGACTACCAGGGATGGTTTTCAGACCAGCTAGAAAGAATAGGGCTGCTTTGGGGATCTCCCCCCAGACTCCGGCAACGATGATGGCCGGAATAGCCCATTCAAAACTGGTCAACCAGTTGATGGGAGCATCGATCAATCCCATCTGCGTAAGGATCAGGTTGAGGGCTCCCGTATCCGGACTATATATCTGACGCCACATGAGTCCTCGTACGATGGGCGGCATTGCCCAGGGGACCAGCATCAAAACACTATACAGAGAGGTCCAACGCAGACCTTGATTGAGCAATAGAGCCAGGATCATACCCAGGCCAATTTGTAGAGCGGTAACTACAGCAGTCCAGAGGAAACCCACTCCCATTGAGCGCCAGAAGAAGCGATCCTGCATCATAATCCGGTAATTTTCGAGACCTGAGAAATGAATTTGACCACCCAATTCATAATCTGTGAAGCCAATGTAAATACCCCTAACCAACGGGATAAATGAGATGAGCAGAACGGGGACCATAATAGGCAGGAGCAGTTGAAGCTGATCCAGATTACGGTTTCGGGGTCGAGGGGTTAGGGTCGCAGAGTTTGACACATCAGTTAGCCAGGCACACTGGCTGAATGCTGTTCCTGATAGGCCTCAATCATTTCCTGATCAGGTATGGCAGTTTGAGCTCCTGTTCGAGTAACCGATAAACCAGCTGCAACTATGGCCAGTGAGACAACTGCATCTATTGTTTCGATATCAGAATAATGGGCAGCCAAGACACCATTGAATACATCTCCGGCACCCACAGTATCAACGGCCGCCACCTTGATGGCTGGAATGAGCTTACTATCACCTGGTTGTGATACAAAGACACCATCCGTACCCAGAGTGATCAAAACCAGATTGATACCATAGGAATGAAGCACTTCTGCTGCTTTGAGCAGCGAACGATCATCTGTGATGTGAACACCGGTGAGCATTTCAGCTTCAATGCGATTGGGGGTAATGATGTCAACATCGCTTAAAAGATCTGCAGGCAGAGTTTGAGATGGAGCAGGATTCAGGATGACCGTAATACCTCTTTGCCGGGCAACTCTGATCGCAGACGCAACAGATTCCAGGGATGTCTCGAGCTGGGTCAACAGAATATCGGCCGTTGTGATGTTACCAAATTCTTTTTCAACTTCCATGGCTGACAATTGCCAGTTTGCACCGGAAGCCACAACGATAGAATTTTCACCTTGAGCATTCACAGTGATAGATGCCATACCTGTGGGAATACCATCTGTTTTCTGAATATGTTCAGTATTGATCCCTTCCAAAGCCATGGCATTGATGGCTTGCTCCCCATTCTGATCCATACCGACTTTCGCCAACAGAGTGGTCTGAGCACCTGATCGGGCAGCAGCGACTGCTTGATTCGCTCCCTTGCCTCCATGTCCAAAAGTGAGGTTGTTGCCAATGACTGTCTCACCGGCCTGGGGAAATACATCTGTAGTGATGGTCATATCAACATTGTAACTACCAACGACGACAACCCGATTACTTCTCATATTATATCCTACAAATACAGGCTAGAAAACAAATCCCAATGAAAACATATTCACCTGGTTTAAAACACCGTAATCCAGATAAGCATAATTAATTGACAGACTATAAGCGCCTAATGAATAATTTACGCCTAAACCAAAAGTTAATCCTTCAGTATCATAATTAAGGCGATAGCCACCTCTGATAAATACCAAATCCCGGAATACATATTCGGTTCCCACATTAATCTTTTCAGAGCCATCACTTTGGACTTTTCCTTCCAAGACAACGGTAAGATAGCTATCATCATCGTCCAGAGCAAAAAAATCGTAGGCAACAGCTGTTCTGAATTCAAGTGGCATCCGGATATCTATGGGTTCAGATTGCAGTTCCTCGTTATAACTGACCAGATGCGTGTCAGAACCAAAGTTTTTGGCCGCAATGGATAGTCTTAAACTGTTGATACCCGTGTAGTAAAGGGTTGAGAAATCGATAGCCCAATTGCTCATTCCGATACCAGCAATTTCTTCTTTTATGTAGCGCACATTCCCACCCAGGGCCAGTCGATCAGTGATCAATTTTGCATAGGAAAGTCCCAATGCCAGATCACTGCCTGAAAAATATTCTCCAGTAATAACCGGGGCGGTGGTGCCCCCCTGTCGGTCTTCATGAATCGTTTCGGGAATATCACCATAATCCAGGGTTATGTAACTCAGGCCAAATGTACCATATTTACCAAATTGCCTGGCAACTGCCACCGAGCTATGTTTGATATCCGCTAGCCAATTCATTGAATTAAATTGCATATCAATACCTTGGACATGAGCCAGGATTGCGGGGCTCCCAAAAGCGGCATTAGCATTAGGGGCATTATTTACCAACAAAACACCTCCCATGGCTGCTTGCCTGGGATCTGCATTAATTTTCAAGAATTGCCATCCAGACTGACCGGCTCGTTCAATATCTACAGGATCTATCCCACTTTGTCCGAAAAGGGTTGCTGCACATATCAGCAGCACGATGACACGTTTATTTAGCAACATAATTCACCCAATTGGTCTGTATCGATTTTTTTGAAATTTTTCATTTGATTATAGCCATCTTTCCGATGAAAGATTCACCCTCATGTCCAGCCACCAGGGACTCCACAGAATAAATGTAAAATCCTGGAGCAACGCCCAAGGCCCACTCAGTTAGTTGGTAATCGACATTTGCAATTGAACCCCAGGCAGCAGAACCAGTCCCATCATTATGTTCAATCTGTTGGACCAATTCTCCGGCTACCGTGAATATTTTAATCGTTGCCTCACCAGGCAAACCCATAAACTGGATTCGGTATCTTTCTCCGGTTCCGTATAAACCGCTGTGTTGGCGAAAGGGATTGGGAACAACAAAAACATCCTGGGGAAACTTCTCATTTTCAGGGAGTGTTGGATAAACTGGGAAACGATTATTATTTACCTTACCACTTTCATTCCCCTCACTGTCGTAGGTCGTAACGGTATAGTAGTAGCCAATGGATGCTGATACATCCTCATCGAGATACTTGATGTTTCCGTTGGAGACCACAGCAGAACTTGCGGGGATATCGGCCAGCAGGTTCCAGGGTCCAATAGTGAAATAAGTGGACCGATAGATGCGATATCCTGCAAAGTCATTGGTTCCTAAAATGGGGTCAATGTAGGTATCAGCAATTGCTGGCCATTCAATGAGCACATTTCCAGGTTCTGAAGAGATCGATAAACTATTCTCACCATTGGTTGGGGTTGGCGGTGGATGCATCTCAGGTAGCAAATCCTGTGAATACAGCTGCTGAGCTGACTCAACGTTGGTTAGCAAGGCTTCCAGAGACTCTGTTTTCAGGTTATTGAGGTTTTCAATGCCACCCTCAACAATTTTAGCACGATCCATTTCTCCCATAACCTCGGCAAACACCAGCGTTATTTTTTGGAATGGCGCAAGACTAAAGGGACCTACGCTGAGGAGGAATATGGGGCTTCTTTCATATTTGTTACCCCCTTCACCCCCTGCGGCATGGGCATCATCCCAGGACATTCGGGGCTGTTGGTGAGTCATAACCTGTTTGAATCGTCCAGGTTCATCAATGGTATGAATGAATATCCTGTCTTCATCAGGGGCATTTGTTGCGCCGCTCTTGGAACCGTACTCCAAAATATTCTGATAAACATCACCCCCGGCTGCATCTAAAACAACGGCACTAAAATAGGCGGGTGCATCAAACTCATGTTCTTTTGAATTCAGCTCTTTTATATCTCTGGAATCTGCGATGTCACCCATTTCAGGACCAACACCAAAGTTAAACTGAACGAGAGATTCATCTTCCCAGTTAAAACTTCGATCATCATAGAAATAGAAAAGATCATGTTCATCATCCCAGCCATATTTCTCGTCTTTTTGGGACATACTCCGCACGGTAAACAATAAACTATAGCGCATCCCAAAATAAAAATCAGTGAGTGTTGAAAACTTCTTGTTGGTTATTTCAACTTCATGGATAATAAAATCATCATATTTGGGATAACTCCAAACACGACTCACCCGTCTGATGTCAACTTCGGCTCCATACACATGATGGGACCCTGATCCGATTTGCTCACCTTTTAAATTCAGATCCTCCAAGTTAAAATTTGTGGTTAATAACATCTCCTCAACGGGGAAAACATCAACACCCGATGGAAAATATCTGGTATCCAGAGTATAGGCATGTTCCACACCACCTCGGACACCATAGAGGGCATATCCACCTGCTCCGATGTAATTCAAAGCATCCTGAATATCAGAACCTTTGGAATACCCTGGATAGTCCAGACCATGATACACATTTACAATTTCAGTGGGATCGCCATATTGAAGCGAATTATGGAGGGTGGCCCATAATTTACCGCGATTCATGGTCTGTTTGGTCCAACCTTGTGCCACCAGTGAACCGGCCTGAATAAGGACGACGAAAACCAAATAAACGGAAAACCGAAGCAGTCGATTCCATCCCTGGCAGCTTCTCTCAAAGCCTGATTGCTTTTCCGAACGAGATTTATTGCTCAACATGCTCATTAATAATCTATCCTTATTTGGAATTCAATTTGTCTTGGCGATACTTCATACGTGTACCATTCCCAGATATTTGGCTCCCCTGAGAAGAGGTTTCTTGGTAATCTGTCCTCAAGTGGTAATTCGGTATTTTCATGATAATATTTGAGCTGATCATTATACAGCAGACGAATGAATTTTGAATCAAACACATTTGTTACATCCAAGCTCACAACAGTACGGATGTTCCCGATAGAAAGACCTTTGGAAAGCTTCAGATTGAACTGATAAATGCTAAACCATTTCATGTTATTTGGTTTGGTTGAAAGATCACCAGGAGGATGATATGTGTAGGGCGTTCCACTCCGCCACCAGAAATAAGTGTATGCATGCAGGTCGCCAAATGGTTTCAAACCAAAGATGTTAGGACCAGCTCCCTTTTTAATATCATAACTGACCCAGCCTTTCACCTTTTCATAACCACTCCAGCTCTGTTTGTAGGAGGAGTATCCAAAGGGTCTATCAATAAACTCTGATCCCGGTTCATTCAGCCTGCTATACCCGACCTGACCACTAAAGGACCAATAAATATCGTAGGTCAATCCAGCATTGAAGGGGCTTTTCAGGCGTGTCTCAGTTGAAACCTCCATGCCTCGAGTATCGGAATACCCGCCATTACTAACCATGAATGCTTTGGTTGCAAAATACTCAGCCCCATAGAGCCCGGTAGAAACGGCCGCTATCTGTTCAGCATCTTTGTAATATCCTGTGAAATCAACTTTTATCTTATTGTTATAGACCAGATCCAATCCAAGCTCATATTGAACACTCTTTTCGTACCCCAGGTTTGGATTACCATAAAATCCTTGCCACTCTTCCATATAGGTCAACTGCTCAGCGAAAGGATCCAATGCTTTCTCCATGTCAGTGGTATAATTTGTGAAGGGAAACCCTAACATCTTAGACCAGGAGGGTCGTTGGTAGAAATGACCGTATGAAAAGTGCAGCAGGGCATTTTCACTGATGGGATGGGAAAGTCCTAATCGGGGTGATATTTTTAGCTGTAATTCAGTAGGCGTTGTTTCCGGCTCACCGGGAAATCCGGCGGGCTGCCAGGAATAGTGACCCGGCGTGGTCGTTTCTGAAGCAGTAGGATCGAACATGTTACTGGATGCGTCCCGGTTTTGATTGAAATAATCAATGCGAACACCCCCATTTAGGATGATCCCTGGAAATTCAGATAAATTCTGTAAATAGACATGACCTTCGTAGGGCTGGCCTGTAAATATATTGAGTAGATTCCAGCGACCACCCCCTTCATGTGAAGCCATGAAATGCTCAAAGTCGATGTCAAATGTTTTAAAGCCAGAGCCCAATTTAAGCTGCTGGTTTTTTGTGTATTGATTGGTGTAGTCAAACTTAACCTGCTTCACCACACTTTCACTGATATCCCAGGAATGGAAATAGCCTTGATCACGGAATTGAGTGACCATAAGGAAGGTATCATCTCTTCTGGACCACAGACTATCGGGGACAACATCATACCGATCCGATCGATCCATGGCATCACTTAGCTGACTGAAATTCAGTTTAATAAATGAATTTTTATTCAATGTGTAGGTCAGTTTAAGATAGGCCTGACTCCATTTTCTAAGCTCTGGAAAATGATCATAGATCACGCCCATGGGATTGTATTTATTCTGGTCGTATGGACCTGCAACAATAGTCGCTCCCAACCATTGATGTTCCTGAGCACCTTCCCATGAATCAAAATTAGAATTATTACTGGAAATCACATAATCTGCTCCCTGGGAATAGCGACTCCCTCCCCCGGTTATGGCTGTTTCCTTCTCACCGGAAAATCCACCAATGCGAATTTGTAATCTTTTAAAATAATTAAAGTTTAAATAACCCTGAATATTGGTTTCCGTGTTGTAAGGAATTGACTGTGGGAAAATGCCAACACCATTTTCCTGGCGACCTGAGATCAAGAAATTGACCCCCTTAAAAGGGGAACCAAACACGGTTGCCTCATAGAACCATTGAGCGCGTTCAGCATAATCGCCTAAAACAGGATCGGGAGTACTCTGTTCCTGCCAGGCAGCCAACAATACTTGCGGATCTTCCTGATAATAGGCGCTGATGGGATTCTCTGATTGGGTTGTCCAGTAGTCCAGTCCATAACCCGTAATATCATAATTATCCCGACTGTACATATTGGGACCAAAGTGGTATTTGCCTGCAGGACGCATTCGGGTAATAACTGAGCCATGAATGCCCTGAGAAGTCTTCTTCTCCGTAATATTGATAACGGCCGCTCTAGCTTCTCCATATTCAGCATTGTAACCGCCAGTCATCACTGAAATTTCCTGAATTGCTGATAGATTGAAACCGGTAAAGTTATCTGAGAATAAACCACTGTTGGTACTAACACCATTCATCATAATGACGCTATTAACTTTTGAATCACCGCGATAGGTATTCTGGAAAATTCCGGCCTGGGTCTCCAGAACATCTTTCATATCCTTAACCGGCTGTTTCTCCATGCTTTCGCTACCAACGGAATGTTTGCTGGCTGTGTGGCTTTTATCAATCAAGTGTCGTTCAGCAACCACGGTGACAACAGCACCTTCGATAACCTCTTTGCTCAACTCTTTATTGACATAGGTCGTATTATCAACCGTAACGTAAACACCCAGCAGGCTTACGGTTTCATACCCAATGTAAGATATTGAAACCGTGTAAGAACCTGGATCCACATTGACAATAACAAAGTCTCCTGTAAAATCAGTGGTAGCACCTTGATAGGTTTCTTTGATGGTAACATTGGCACCGATGAGCGGTTCACCTGTTTCTGCATCTGTTACTTTACCAAAGATCTTTCCAACATTACTACCGAATACAACATGGGGCATCAACACCAGCAGTAGAATTCTGAAATAACACAATACTCTTTTATTCATTCGTCTGTTTCCAGGTTAATTCAAGTTTATCTGTGTAAGCGTTCAAGTGTTTCCAATAATGGAGACTTGCTATTTACCTACACTTATAAAAAGGGCTGGAGCTGGAAAGAAGGAGACTAGGCGCATAACCAGACTCCAACCCAAGGTGATTGTACAGACAGCTTCTATCTGCGCAATCCTATTTTCAGGTGATCCTTATTTGAGCAGGATCATCTTATTGCTAATCACTTCGTTACCAGCCTGCAGACGATAGATATACATACCTCCTGAAACCAGCATACCGGAATCATCACGACCATTCCAACTGACCTGATAAGCACCACTTTCAAGCTGCGTATTAGCCAGGGTGCGTACATTCTGACCCAGAACGTTAAATACTTCCAGTTTCACTTCTGAAGTTCCAAAGCTCTGTGGGATTGTAAACTCGATCACAGTACTGGGGTTGAAGGGATTCGGGTAATTCTGACTTAGAGTAAAACTATTTGGCAGATTACCATCAGTATCAATGGATACGACCAGGTCGTTACTATAGATCGAAAAACCACCTTCTTTTTCATTGGAATAGACCAGACCATCGCGCGCTGCTATGCCACGAACATTGTTGAGCATATCGTAGTGAGCAACTTCGGTGGGATTGTTGATATCAGAAACGTCAAATACCTTAATACCGTTTGTCTCGATATTTACGTAAACATAGTCACCGTCTCTACAGGCATCGCCATCCCAGCTACCGGTGGTTGCTACTTCACTCACCTGGGTAACAGTTGAAAGATTGCTAATGTCATAGATTCTCAAGATATCAAAATCGTGAACGTAGGCATAATTATCATCCAGAGTCAACCAGCTGGTTCCAGTTACCAGAGCAACTGTATCCATCAGCGCAGGAGCCTCGGGTGTGGTGATATCATAAAAATACAAAGCACCCCAGGCGCTCTGAACCATGGTGCTACCGTAAGCAGCAACGCCTTCACCATACCGACCATTCGCGACGCTCTCTGCAACGTAGCCAACCAGGGTTGCTGCATTAGCTGTTGTGACGTTCACGATACCGATTCCGTTACCATCAGCAGCTGCATATACATAATCACCCACTATGGCAACATCGTTGGTACGTGAATCGATGAGTGTTGCTATTACCGCTGGATTCGCAGGATCAGAGACATCGATGGCTTTTAAACCGGGTAGTTTACATGCGGAAAAAACAACATCATCCTTGTAGACTGATTTCTTTAATACAGCATCAGTAATGGCAATATTTCCCAACTCGGTCATAGCTGAAGGAGCGGAAATATCGATGATACGGAGATGCGTTTGGTAGGATACATAAGCTGTGTTTCCATCAAAGAATGTGCTGTAGCACAAACCATCAGCCGGTGAAGGAACTGCGACTGCACCAGAGATGCTCATATTGGCCGGGTCTGAAACATTCACAGCAGCCAGGAGTGAAACTTGTGCAGAAAAAATATGACCTTCCTGAGTACCGCCCATATTGATCGAACCGAATGAAACTTTCCGGACAACCCCACCAGTATCAAAGGTTCCAATAACAGTGGGTGCGCCTGGATCGGTAACATCAATGACTGTCACACCAAATTCTCTGGAAGCGATATAGCCATAGTTGCCATCAAATGTGATATCAGCATTTTTCGGATTTGAAAGTGTGGAGACATACACAGGACTTGCTGGATCAGAAACATCGATAATATCAATACCATTGCCCCAATCACAGGCATACAGGTAATTGGAAATAGGCATGGCATCCTGGATCCAACCATCATTTGCCATAGTTCCCAGCAAAACTGCATTGTTTGGGTCAGTAATATCAAATATCTCGGTTCCACCACCATTACCCAGATAGGCGTAGGGATAGACAACGTTGATACCCTCTGCGTAAGCACCTTCAGCACCACCGGCCAGTGTTGTAACAACAACTGGATTGGCAGGATCAGCGATATTGATGATCTGCATTCCTGAGCTTCCAACCGCGAGATAGACATAGTCGCCGCTGACACCAAGACCTTCACCATATCCGGAAAGTTCAGTCGTTGAGATCAACGCCGGAGCTAGTGGGTTCGTCACATCGATTATGTTCAAGGTCGATCCTGAAACCAATGCATAGGTTACACCTGCACTGACCTTCCAAACAATATCTTCAACCATATCGTCCAGGGTCAATGTTGCAGCTGTATATGGATTAGCCGGGTCTTCAAAGCTGGTAATAGTGAATTGACTTCCAATTCCATAGTAAACCAGATCTCCAAAATTTGCAACTGCCCTGATCTCACCACCACCGCCACCCCAGTTACCGAGAAATGTCATATTCTCTGAATCCTGAGCGGAAAGATTGAATGGTACGATCATGACTAGCATTACGGCTAACACCAAAGTGGATAGCTTGTAACTGTGTTTCATGATTCTGTTCTCCTTACGATTTCCGGGATGACTATCACAAATGACGCGGTTGCTTTTGTCAGCACACCGCATTTTTGATCACGCATTCCCTTTTTTTATTTCCAGTTCATCACGTCGATGTTGGAAGATTTAATTTTTTTACAGATTTACGAAAAACCAGTTCAGTCGGTAAAACAATGCCATCAGCAGATTGCTTCTCATCGTTTTGAATTTGAGCCTGCAACAGTTTAAAGGCGAT
>JAYEKW010000208.1 GCA_034716895.1 Candidatus Neomarinimicrobiota bacterium | reverse complement strand
CGATTTTCAAAGAAATTATTACTTCTTACTTATTAATTATTACTTTGAAACACGGGGCCGTAGCTCAGTTGGGAGAGCGCTGCATTCGCATTGCAGAGGTCGGGAGTTCGACTCTCCTCGGCTCCACCAGGCTTCGTTCGAAAACCTGAGAACGGAGCCTGCCACGGCATAGTCCCGACATTATTGTCGGTGACGACGCCGGGATAAATCACAAATCATGTTTCGAACTACGCCCTGGCAAGCGATGGGAGCAATTTCTATGTCTAGTTTTTACTATGTCTATATCTTGATCAGTGAGAAGTATTTGAATAAGCACTATACCGGATTAACAACAAATCTTAAAAAACGACTAAAGAAACACAACTCGGGAGAAGTCCCCTACACCTCAAAATTTAAACCCTGGAAGATTGAAACTGTGATTTCATTTAGAAATAAGGACAAGGCAGCTACATTCGAAAAATATCTTAAATCACATGCGGGACGAGCGTTTGCTTCAAAACACTTCTAATTCTTCGTTCGAAAACCTGAGAACGGAACACTATTTCAGGTCTCCCATATTCAACCGATAAAATCAAATATGACATTCTCATCCACCTAACTGGCGTTGAATTTCATGTGATCTCTGATATATTTTATCCGGCAGAATCGACCCCAAATCTTTTTAGCCTTGACAACTGGTTAAATAGCAAAGGAAACCCAATGACTTCATCCCCTCGCAATTTCATTCTATCCATCCTGATCATTTTCTCAACTTCCTGTTTACAGGCAGCTGAAGATCCAATTCCCCGACTCAAACTCCTGCACCCTCGCCCCGATATGCAATTCTGGGTAGATCAGATAGAGGTTGCTGGTGACATCCCTCCGGGAACTGAGGTCAGAGTAGCTGGTGAAGTCGTTTTTCCAGATGATGATGGTCGCTTCCGCCACATGTTAACCCTGGATCGACCGACTGTATTGATTCCTATCACTGAAACTCGTGGCTCTCGGGTTTTTCATGATACAACTCGCGTTTTTCATCGGGCGCCGGATCATATGATGGCTGATAGCATCTTCATCAATCACAATATCCCACAAGAATTGGCCATCAACTTCGTTTATCCTCAAAGCGGCAATTTCCGGGGCAGTCAAATAAGTCTTAGAGGACGCACCCATCCTGAAGCAACTCTGTTCATGAACAATGATACGGTCAAAGTTTACGCTTCCGGTGCCTATACGATTCATGTCCAGATCCAACCCGGTGAGAATCACTTTGATTTCCAAGCAACATTGGATAGCACCGTTGTTTCAGAGCGACTGACCCTCACAAAACCCCTTCCTGCCCCAATAGCTCTAGACCTCGAACCTCGCACAGCCCAACCTGCAAGTGAACGTTGGATCCTGGCCGGTGAACAATTACAGGTAGGTATCCGTGGACCATACTCAAAAAAGGTTTATTATAAAATCCCAGGAGTTACGGGTTGGCGAATTTTGAACGAGTCCAAACCTGGTCACTATCAAGGTTCTGTTCAGCCAGGAGATATTGATAAAGAGCTCAACACTCGCGTACTGTATCGAATGGGTGTCCTGTCAAAGCGCATCAAAAGTGCTCCCCTGCGCATTCTGACTGATGCCTTAGGTGGTTTAACCACACATGTTGATACTCGCGTGTATGACACACCCAGTACCGATCAATTACTGTTCCCTATGGCGGATTCTGTTTCACTACAGATTATTGGGCTGAAAGATCACATGTATCATATTCAACTTGGGGACTATCGAACGGCTTATGTCCGCGCCAGCCGCGTCGTGCTAAACCCTGAAAGTAAATTGAACTCTGCTCATTTTCTGGGATCGATGCAAGCTGAAAACCAGGAAGACTGGAACCTCTTCCGGATATATACTGGCAAGCAGCGTTTACCCTTTGAAATCAAAGAAAAAGCAGTTCCATCACGCCTGGAACTTAGGGTTTTTGGAGCCAAACAGGGCTGGGAATGGACCACCTATCCCGAGGATGATTCAGCCATCCTTTTCGTCGAGCGCAGTCAACCTGAAGACCTGATCTGGCAGATGGATTTTTATCCCAGCCAGAAATTTTGGGGTTGGTTCGGACGCTATGAAGGTGACTATCTGGTGATCGGTATTCGCAAAGCGCCAGTCATCTCGCAGGATTCGCTATTCGCCAATATCAGGATTGAGATCGATCCAGGTCATGGTGGCTGGCAACGGGGTGCTCTGGGTCTCACCGGTTATGCTGAGGCAGATGCTAATTTACGTTATAGTCTGATGTTGGAAAAAATGCTGTTAGAGGCCGGTGCCACGGTTTATCTGACTCGTCGGGATGATCGACAGCTAAGCCTGGCTCAACGAGCGGAGATCGCCCGCAACGATAGCGTTCATATCTTTGTGATGGCTCATAATAATGCACCGGGAAGCAGCAGGGACATTCTTATGGCCAAGGGAGCCTCAACCTTCTACACCTGGCCCAGTGCTAAAGCACTCAGCGATAAGCTTTATCCCCATTTGAGCAATATGGGAATCGATACATCCGGAAAAGTGATCCGTTACTATTACTACCTGACCCGGCAAACTGAATATCTGGTTTATCTCATCGAAGGCGCTTTCATGACCTACCCCTACGAGGAGATGTTCCTGCTGTCTGAGGAAGGCCTGGAAACACTGGCCCGGGCGGCCTACCTGGGGTTGGAAGATTTCTTATTGGAACAGGCTGGTAATCCAATAATTAAAAATAGCAAGGGGCAGTAATAGCCATCTGGGAGACCATAGAGTGGAATATTCACAGTAAAAACCTCAATCCTGTTGGTTCAACGGTCATGACTGAGGTTTCAAACTCGTGCACTTTTCCGGTTTCGTTCGGTCAGCAAATTTTCTAGATTACATGCCTGAACAATTCGGCTATATATGCCATACATACTTTTTGAACAAACTTAATGAGAGGAATCATAACAAATGTCATTTTTTAAACTGAACTTAAAATCCTATACTGATGTTCCCACCGGACAAGCAGCCTATATATTTGGTGTTTTCTCTGACCTGGGTGTTCCAGAAACATTTAAAAAAGATCATCCTAACCTGACTCAGCAGATCGAACTGGCTCTGGAGAATGGCGAATTCACTGGTAAGTTGAATCAGTCCCTGGTACTCTACTCCCCAACCTGCAAAACTGCTAAACGCTATATAGCCATTGGCTTGGGCGAATCCGAAAAGTACACTGCTGATTTTCTACGTCAGGCAGCCGCCACTGCTGCAAAAAAGGTTCTGGATCTGAAGCTTCCAACCCTGGCCATCGAGTTTATGGGCGAAGCATATCTGAATACCGCTGATGCACAAGCCCTGACAGAAGGGCTGGTGATGGGTAGTTATCGTTTTCTCAATTATAAAAAATCAGATGATGAATTTGCAGGTATTCAAGCAGTTGTGGTTGTGAGTGATACTGACATACGTGCAGCACTTGACTATGGGATGAGTATTTCAGCCGGTGTCGTGCTGGCTCGCGATCTGGGCAACCATCCCTCCAATATTGCGACGCCTACCTATCTGGCCGATACTGCTGAATCAATTGCCAAAACAGGTGGCATGAAGCTAACCGTTTTTGAACGTGAAGATTTTGAAAAGCTGGGCTTCGGTGGGATCCAGGGTGTTGCTCAGGGATCTGATGTACCACCTAAATTCATCATTTTAGAATACCGCGGTGGTGGAGCAGATGCCAAGACTCTGGGACTCGTTGGAAAAGGCCTCACCTTTGATGCAGGTGGTATTTCCATAAAACCCTCAGCTGGTATGGATGAGATGAAATTTGATATGCTGGGTGGAGCTGCTGTTTTGGGTATCATGTCCGTTGTGGCTGAAATAAAACCTGCTCTGAATATTATCGCAGTCGTTCCCTCCACTGAGAATATGCTTGGTGGGGAGGCCTATAAACCTGGTGATATCCTCACTGCCTATAACGGTAAAACCATTGAGATCCTGAATACTGATGCTGAAGGTCGTTTGATCCTGGCTGATGGACTGGCTTACATTACAGACAAATATGAGCTGGATGGATTGGTGGATTTTGCTACTCTGACCGGTGCTGTGGTTGTTGCTTTGGGACACCGTTACAGTGGTATCATGACCAACAACCAGGACTTTGCCGACCAATTGATCAGCGCTGGTAAAAAAACTCAGGATCGGGTCTGGCAAATGCCACTTGACGATGAATATGCTGAAGATATAAAATCCAAGATCGCTGATATTAAAAATACTGGTGAATCCCGGGAGGCTGGGACAATCGCCGCCGGTGCTTTTCTTCAGGAATTTGTTAAGGAAGGTACCTCCTGGTGTCATATTGATATTGCCGGGTCGGGATGGCACAAGAAGGGTCGCTCATACTTACCAGAAGGACCTACGGGAGCCGGTGTTCGCCTGATCATGGAATTGATCAGGACCTGGGAATAAACCTCGCATGAAAACTTATCGGCTGGCAGTTGATGGTATGGGGGGAGACAATGCCCCCAGAGCAATCGTAGAAGGTGTCTGTAGAGCCTGCACTGCCGGCGATCTGTATATCCTGTTAACTGGTGACCAGGAAATCCTGGAAGCAGAACTGGCTCATTTCCCCAAGGTACGCAAATTCGTAGAGATCATTCACGCACCCCAGGCAATTCCCATGGATGCCAAGCCCAAGGACATTTTTGATAAATATCCTGATTCATCAATGATCAAAGCAGCTCAGATCGTAGCCACCGGACAGGCAGATGCTTTAATATCTGCGGGAAATACCGGTGCTCTCATTCTGACTAGCGCCCAGACCATACCCCGGATCAGGGGGGTTCATCGTACCGGACTGGCAGCTGTCTACCCCACTCGCAATGAATTGAACCGCAAAGATATTTTCTCTCTTATCCTGGATGTTGGCGCTAACATTACCGTGGATCGGGATCACATGATCCACTTTGCTCTCATGGGTAATGCCTATGCTCAAAAGGTTACAGGAGTTGAAAGACCTCTGGTTGGTCTTTTAAATATGGGGTCTGAAAATAACAAAGGTGGTCCAAAATACGTTGAAGTCAATCGTATCCTGGAATCTCTACCCCAGATCAATTTCTACGGAAACATTGAGGGTAGTGATCTTATGAAAGGTATTGTCGATGTAGTCGTTACCGAGGGTTTCAAAGGAAATATTGCCGTAAAAACCATGGAAGGAGTGGCCGAAGCAGCCATGGGACTTGGCAAGCTGGCTTTCCAGAAGAAACTGATCTGGAAGTTGGGCATGATCATGCTCTCAGGTGGGATTCGTAAAGTTAAGAAGATCAGTGATTATCAAGAATATGGTGGCGCCCCCATACTGGGGCTTGAAAAACTGGTATTGAAATGTCATGGCCGCTCTACTCCCAGAGCCATCGACAATGCTATTAAACTGGCGGTAAAGTGTTCACGGGATGACCTGGTAGGTAATATCAAAGATGCAATCAACGCTTTCGAACGTGAATTTACGCGACCTGACTATGATCATATTACCGGTTTTGACACCTAAAGGGGTTAAATCGTTATTTGAAATAATCATTGATATCCAATTACTCTCATTTAACATTGTTGGAAATTGAACCAGAGGAATAAAGACCATTAAATTGATATCAATTGTCACCCGGTTGCTCCTCCTGCTTAGTTTTTCTGGTTCACTACAGGCAGATCGTTCAACCATAGGAGAAGAATCTGAGCTGGTCTCATACGCTCAGGATGTTTATCGCCAACAGGGTGCCAATATGGCTCGCTCTGCTTTTAAACTGGAAGAAAGTGAGTCTTGGGGACGAGTGTTTTTGATAAGAATGATCAGCCGCAGCACCACCCTCTCAGATGACCTGCTTCAGGCATTTCTGATCGGCGGAGCAGTATCTCAACATGCTCGTTCACCAATGGATCAGATAATTGTGGTTGTTGAAGTTGAGTTCAGTCAGCGTAAGGAGCTGGTTCTCAGTGCTGAAGGTAAATGTTGCGAGGACTTATATAATAATAGAATGACGCCTGATATGTTCACTGAAGTATGTCTCAGGATGAAATAAATCGATTTAATTGACAGGAAATATGAAAAAGGAGAATAGAATGTTCAAAAAAACAATGCTGTATATTGCATCCTCATTACTAATGGCATCATCTGTCTTTGCTGCCAGCCCATTCGAAGTATCGATCTGGGAGAGGTATGCCGAAGGTTTGGGTTGGGCTGTTGTGGCTGCCATCGGTTTTTCAGTGGGTGTGGCAATTGCACTTAAGGTTTTCGATTGGTTCTCATCTGATATTGATGAATGGGAAGAGATCAAAAAAGGTAACTGGGCAGTTGCCATGATCTTTGTTGCCATGATCGTCATGATCGGCATCCTGGTCCACAAAGTCATCTAAGACTTTTTTGCACAACAAGAAAAAAGGCGGGGATTCCTCGCCTTTTTTTAGTTGAATATCTTCTTAAGGATCTCCTGCTCTTCCAGAAGTTCTAGATACACTTCCTCCAACTGGTCTTTTTTCTGGATAGCCGTCTGGATTTTTTCGTATTCACTGGCTATTGAGGGATCCTGCAATATCTGTTCTTCACGAGCGATGGCTGCTTCGCATTCATTAATAAGCCGAGGTAGTTTTTTTAAGCGGTTGGCCTGTTTCTTACGTTCTGCATAATCATTGGCTTGTGAGCTTTGTCTGGGAGTGGTGGGTCTGATCTTTGTGGGCTCAATTACAGCACGATCTGATTGAGATTTTCGCCACAAATAATACTCATAATTACCTGGATAAACCTGGATATTGCCTCGCTCTACTTCAACAATGGTATTGGTAACTGCATTTAAAAAATGACGGTCATGCGAGATGCACACCATGGTGCCGGAAAAATTGCTGATCGCGTCCTGTACCACATCCCGGGAAAGCATGTCAAGATGATTGGTGGGCTCATCCAGTAGTATGAGATGAGATGGAGTAGCCAGCATTTTTGCCAGAGCCAAACGAGAGATCTCTCCCCCACTCAGAACTTTGATCTGCTTTTCGATCGTATCTCCAGAAAATAAAAAACTACCCAGATAATTTCGAACCTCCGTAGTAGTCCATTTAGGGATTTCAGAAGCGATTAGATCAAATATGCTCTGCTCCAAAGGCAAAGCCTCAAATTGATGTTGAGCAAAATAAGCCTTTTCCACTCCCTCGCCCCATTTTAGAGACCCACCACTGAGAGGCTCTACCTGCGCCAACAATTTAAGCAGCGTGGACTTTCCCGCTCCGTTAGGGCCAACCAAACCGATCTTTTGACCTCGTTCCAGATCCAGATCCAGACCCGTAAAGACTTCCAGGCTCCCATAGGATTTCGCAATATTGTGCAACTCCGCGATCATTCGCACCGATCTGCCAGGTTGAGGAATACGCACCGCGATCCGCGCTTGCTGACCCTCCGGTGGCTTAATGCGTTCAAGTTTCGCCAGGGATTTCACACGACTCTGTACCTGAGTGGCTTTGCTATCTTTATAGCGAAAACGCTCAATAAAGCGTTCTGTTTCAGCGATCACTTTCTGCTGATTTTTATAGGCAGCCGCTTGTTGCTCATTCCGCAACTGCTTTTCTTCAATAAAGTGGCTGTAATTACCGGTATATGTTTGGATAGCCTGATCGTGGATCTCAAATATCTGGTTAATTGATCTGTCAAGAAAAGTACGATCATGACTGATCAATACCAGAGCCCCAGACCACTCCTTGAGAAAGTTCTCCAGCCAGATCAAAGATGCCAGATCCAGATGGTTGGTAGGTTCATCCAGAAGGAGGATATCAGGTTGTTTGAATAATAGTTTAGCAAGCGCTACACGCATCCGCCAGCCACCACTGAATTGTTCAAGCGGAATCTTCATTTGGGCCGGGCTAAAGCCAAGACCACCCAATACTTTCTTGGCCTGAGATTCAAGGGTCCAGCCGTTAAGGCGATCAAATTCGACCTGCAATTGACCCAACTTGTCTAAAAGCTTCTGATTCTCCGGCTCTGTGGCGATCCTTGTTGACAGTTCTTGAATCTGAAATTCCAATATACCAACCTCTGGAATTTCATCCAGAAGCTCATGCAAAATGGTTTTATTTGATGTGGAAGTGATCTCTTGCGGCAAGTAGCCTATGCTTACCTTGCGATCGATCTGAACCTGACCCTGGTCAGCATCCTCTTCCCTCACGATCATCCTGAGCAAGGTTGTCTTCCCAGATCCATTGGGACCAACCAGGCCTGCCCGGGTCCCATTTTTGATCACAAGATTCAAATCCTTGAACAAGGTCTTATCAGGGTAGGTTTTGTTTATATTATGAAAATTGATCATTTTTAAGTCAGAAGTCAGAATTCAGAAGTCAGAATTCAGAATTCAGAAGTCAGAAGTCAGAAGTCAGAATTCAGAAGTCAGAAGTCAGAAGTCAGAAGTCAGAATTCAGAAGTCAGAAGTCAGAATTCAGAATTCAGAAGTCAGAAGTCAAAGGTCAAAACCACATATTAAAACTATATCTACAGGCATAAATGTTTACGCTTTGCGATCTCTGCACTCTCGTGGTTAGCA
>JAYEKW010000207.1 GCA_034716895.1 Candidatus Neomarinimicrobiota bacterium | reverse complement strand
CCCTCCCACTGCTGATCCATCACCTGTTTAAATGATCGTGGAATCCTGGCTTGCTTACCATTTGATTTTACAAAAACATGCACGGTCTTACCTCAGTCTTCCCAGACACCCATACTTTCAGTTTTTGTGGCCCTGTGCTCAAGAAGTTCCTTAACCGTAGTAGCTGACAGGTCATGCAATTCTTCTTTGATCACACTCTTTAAGATTGATGCTGTCTCTTTGTGATTGCGGTGGGCACCCCCAAGTGGTTCGGCAATGATCCGATCTGCTAGTCCCATCTGAAGCAGATCTTCAGCGGTGATTTTCATGGCTTCAGCTGCTTTTTTCTTCTGGGTGGCATCATGATAGAGAATGGAAGCACAACCTTCTGGTGAGATCACAGAATACCAGGTATTTTCAAGCATAACAAGCCTATCCCCAACCCCTATGCCAAGAGCACCACCCGAAGCTCCTTCGCCGATAACAATGACCAGAATAGGGACTCGAAGACGACTCATCTCAAACAAGTTTCTGGCGATTGCTTCAGCTTGTCCCCTTTCTTCTGCTTCAATACCTGGATAGGCACCAATAGTATCAACCAAAGTAACTACTGGCAAATTGTACTTCTCTGCCAACTTCATTAAACGTAGAGCTTTACGATACCCCTCTGGATAGGGCATACCGAAATTTCTATAGAGATTATCATTGGTGGTACGACCTTTTTGCTGACCAATGATCACCATTTTCTGATCATCAATTTTAGCGATACCCCCAACGATGGCTTTATCATCACCAAATAGTCGATCTCCATGCAATTCCACCCAGGAATCACACATGAGCTCAATCAGATCCAGAGCATGGGGACGATCAGCGTGACGAGCCAATTGAACCCGTTGCCAACGAGATAAATTCTTATTGATCTTGATCGATTGCTCAACAAGCTTTTTACGGAGTTTCTTGATCCCCTTCTGCATGTCCATATTCGAATTATTGGAGAGGATCTCCATTTCAATGATCTTTTGCTCCAGATCATGGATCGGTTTTTCAAAATCTAAAACTGTTTTCGACATATTATTTTCCTAAAATAGCTTTAATAATGATCTCAAGATCAAGTAAACCTGAATGGTTATGGAGGTAATAGTTCAAGAGCGAATATCTTTCTTCTTCACTAAGCTCAGTTCCACCTCGAACAGATTCAAGACTAAATAAGCCCCGTTTCACATCCCACCCATTGTCTTTCAACTCAAGGGGAGAGCCTACCAGGCTTAACTTTCCCCTGATCACCTGTGGCAGCAAGCCTAAATTGCTCCAAAAGTTTTCCTGACCGGTTTTCGAATAATAAACAGCATACTCATGACCAAGCAGGTTGATCTGCTTCTTGATCATTCCCTTTGACCTGACTGCAAATCCCAAAAATGGACGCAGGAAGATCAGAAATAATGGAGCCAGGATCAAATCCTCCAGGCGTTTGATAAGACGTGATCCAGTATGGTAATATTTAAAATCCATATCAACGAATTGTACTGCATGTAAACTTTCTACCGTTGATTTGCCAATGATGAATGACAAATTGCCGGGAACCAATTTAATTTTGACCCCCTGCCTACTCAATGCAGGTAAATATTCGAAGATCTGCTTTAACTTAAAGTTGTCCGAAGTAAATATGACATCATCAATGCGATGATATTGAACCAAATCCAATAGATCGTCAAGTCGGCCAATTATCCGTTTATCCTGATCCTCCGAAGGTTCAATCTCAACAATACCAATGGGTGTGTAGCCCAAACCAAGATTGGTGATTAGTTTGGAATAGATGTCGCCGGCACTTTCCAGATCACCGATGATCAAAGTACGTTGAGTCCCCAATTCAAAATTCTCAGTGCGACGTGAAGAGGCAATGATTCGCCACCCCGGAATCCAGAATAGAGCTCCGATGTAACTGATCAGCATCACCACCCTGGAAAATGCATAATCCTGAAAGAAATAGGTCAGAGTCACATTTATCAGAAAACCCACAGTAGCAGCAAGAATAGACCGACCGACTGAATACCTGTATGTTCTGTATAAACCAACACTTGAGATCACAGCAAGCCAGCTTCCCAAATAGACGGGAAGCACAACTATGTATTCAGAGAGGACCTCAAATGTTCGAAACTTTAAATAAATAGCAGCCAGGGTAATCGCTAAAAGACCCAAAAGATCAAATATGTATCCAATGCTATTCTTGCCAAGCTTACTGATAATGGACAATAGATATCTAATTAAAATACCACCACGCAGGATCCAGTGCAGAGGAAAGCGACTGGTGGACTTGAAATGTTTCTTAGCAAAGATATCCATAGCACGATAGAAGTGGGTCATACTATCCCATGCCGCGACTTTGGAGGACTCACCCTTATAATGAACGATGCTTGTTTCAGGTGTGTAGAATACTTTCCAGCCTGCCTGCCCAAAACGAAAGCACCAATCCAGATCCTCACCGTACATAAAAAATGTCTCATCCAGATGGCCAACAGCTTCCAACGCTTTGCGCCGAATAAACATGCATGAGCCGCTGATAGCTTCTACAGGATAGGCTTCATCTGGATCAAGATGAGTGAGATTGTAACGCCCGAACCATTTTGACTTTGGAAAGAGGTTCGCCAAGCCAAGAATTTTTGTAAAAGCTACCCAGGGTGTTGGAAAGCTTCTGCGGCAAGCCAGTTGTAGACTGCCGTCATCATTAAGTATTTTACACCCGAGTAAGCCAATATCGGAATCTGCTTCCATGCTTTCTATAAGCTTTTCGGCAGTATCCTCCTGGACCAGCGTATCCGGATTCAGAAGCCAGACATACTCTCCGGTAGCTTGTTCAAGGGCTTGATTATTAGCTTTGGCAAAACCTAGATTTTCAGCATTAGCAATGAGTTTGATCTGAGGGAATTGTTCTTTAAGCATCTCGATACTGCCATCCACTGAATGGTTATCGACCACAAATATCTCAGATTCAAGATCCTGTGTTGTTCTTAAAATGCTCTCAAGACACTGTTGTAGAAAAGCCTTTACATTGTAATTGACAATTATAATTGAGAGCTTCATACAACCGGTATGCAGAATGAATTAAGTTTATATTTTCCCAAACAGGGTCATCACGCGTAACCACCAGACGCGCCAGATAGCTTCACGGACAATTGCTTTGGACATTTTACTCTGTCCAACCGTGCGGTCCACAAATAAGATCGGTACTTCCTTAACCCGCTCTGGAGCACGACGCCAGGCTCTGTAATTCATTTCAACCTGAAACGAATAGCCGTTACTGCGTACTTTGTCAAGTTCGATCTGCTTAAGAAATGACACACGCCAACACTTGAAACCGCCTGTCCCATCATTGATCGGCATACGTGTGATGATCTGGATATACTTACTGGCAAAATAGCTCAACATTAAACGCTGAAGTGGCCAATTGACCACGCTGATACCATTTAAATATCGCGAACCAATAATCAGGTCATTGGTCTCGATCTCCTTGAGAAATGTTTCGATGACCTCCGGATCATGGGAGAAGTCACCATCCATTTGGACAACTGTGTCATATTCATGTTCAATGGCATATTTGAATCCTGCAATATAGGCAGTACCAAGCCCGAGTTTGCCTTCACGTTCCATCAGATGCAATTCCGGAGTATTCTTTTGGCGTTCTTTGATCAGATCACCAGTACCATCAGGTGAACCATCATCGACGATAAGAATATCCGTTTTCACCGACAGAGACATAACCTTATCTATCACCAGGAGAATATTCTCTTTCTCATTGTATGTCGGTATTATGGTCAAATTACGAGGCATTCATTTCTTCCTTTAAAAGATCCAGCTCTTCGCTTATGCTCAAGATGGGTATATCCAACTCCTGCTCTATTTTTTTACAGATCAAACCACTTTTTAAGGGTCGTGGTGCAGCCTGATTCAGTTCGACCGTCGAAATTGCATTAATTAAGGCTGAGGGCAACCCAAAAGTATGAGCGATCTTCATCGCAAAAGTATAACGCGAAAGAACCTCTTTGGATCCAAAGTGCCAAATATCCCAGGCCTTTTTATCCACAATCTGATGGATCACAGTGGCCAATCGTCTGGCATAGGTCGGGTTATTATATTGATCATCGACAATATTTACGGGTCTCCCCTGTTGTAACTCACCGATCAACCAGTTCACAAAACTGCTCTTTAACTGAATACCATGACCATACATCACATTTGGTCTAACGACTGCCACCTGACCACCTGCCTCAAGGGCAGCCTGCTCACCGGCATACTTGGATTCAGCATAACAACCGCGCGGATCGCAGCTTTCATTTTCAGTATAAGGACCCTTGTTTCCGTTAAACACGTAATCGGTGGAAATGTGGATCATGGGAATATCCAACTCACGGGAAAGTGTTGCCAATACTCCCGGTACCTTTGCATTCACCGCAAAAGCCAATTCCCGCTCTGTTTCTGCACGATCTACATTTGTATAAGCAGCAGTATGAATGATCACATCAGGGGTAATTCCATGGACATATCTGACCAATTCAGTTGGTTCTGTCAAATCCAATTGGGCCACACCAATATTTTGATCTGATGGATAGATACCCGGTTGCAGATCAATACCACTGATCTTATGATCAGGTGAAAATTCCTGCACCAGGTTTTGACTGAGCAGACCGTTAATGCCGGTGATCATCACATGCATGGGCAGGTCACTTCTCTATTATTTTTAAGATAACCAATGTGGTTATCATGCCTGATCTCATTATTCAGGATGGTAAACCTCCGTGTTAAATGTACGGAAAATGGTTTCCATCTGTCGTAGATATGGAATCTTGTCCTTTTGGGGAGCATGGATAACACCCGACAGTAAGTAAATCCTGTCCTTGACCGGTTCATAAAACCCATAGGCGATAAATGGCCCACCCTTTATCTCCTCTTTGGATTCCCACAAGCCATAGAATTTGGTGGCAGCGTATTGTTGAAACCAGAATGATTCACGGGTCTGAACAGATTGATTAAGCCTGATACTGCCCATCTTGCTTTCAAATGTGTTCTTCAACAAGATTTCCAATTGATTTTCCAGCTCAGTCGAGTCATCAGGCGTTGACCATGTGACAGATAACCACCTGTATGGAAAATCCCGACCCAGCCATACAAATTGCTTTTGGGGACTATTCTCGATCTCAACATAATCATGCATCATCCGCAGATAATAGCCATATTGTTCGAAATAGCTCTCAGCAAGTTCAGATTGTTCTCCAGATCGATATACAAAGGCTGTATTTCGCTCAAACATCTTTCTTTCAATGAATTCGAAGATCTGATCCTGATTAATTCTCAAACGATTAGCCAGGTCAGGCACTGATTTTCCGGCGACCACCAGTAACGCTTGTCCCTGTGCATAAGCATCTTCCTGATAATAATAACCATGGGGGTCTTCCCGGATGCGCGTAATCGTTGAATCCGGCAACATGGAACGTACTTGAGGGGTTACCTCGCTATACACTTCAAGACGGGTCAGAATCATCAGATTCTTATTTAAAATATTCACGCTGAGATCTTCAGCATCGATCCGGTGAAAAGTATATAGGTTCTCAGTCCGGGGAGTTTTATAAACTTTTCCCAAAGTTTCATTCAAAACTGATTCACAGGCTTCCCAATTATCTTCATCACAGACAACGGTAATCACATGATCATAGCCTATGGCATTTTCTTTTGGTTTTTCACACGTTAATACTGATAATATTATCACGGTGAAAGCGAGTATTTTTACTAAGAGTTTGAACTTCATTTTATCTCTCCAAAAACGAATTGATCATGACAAGCAATAAATTTATTCAAATTCAATGCTTAATACAGGAATATATTTGACAATGTTCAGGTTTTGCACACTACTATTAAACCGGCCATGTTAGTCTGTAAGTATGTTTTACATATATAGCCACAAAGTCACTAAGGCACTATGTTCTATAAAATCCCTGAATGGCTCTTTGAGCCTTTGCTTGTCCGGCGCAGCTCTTCGAGCGAAGATGGATGTCTTCGTGGCAAAAGAACTTACACTGCTGCGAGGTGATGACTCCTGATGCATACGGCTATCTCAGGCCAGCTTACTATGTCGAGTAGATCTCTTATGTGCTGCTAAAATGAGAGATCGTCACACTCATTGAGCCTGTTCCGAGTGGAGTCGCAGGGTTCGTTGGCTAAGACGGGAATTGTGAACAGATTGTGCAGGATTGAAAGCGGCCGAATCATTTTAAACTGACTTTTCTGCTATCACAAAATCAGCCAACCCTTCTGAAACTGAAACTGAGGTTACTTTAATACGGACTGGATCTCCCAGCCGATAGGTTTTGCCTGTTCGACGGCCGGTCATACTGTAGTGCGCTTCATCATAATCATAATAGTCATCCGATAAACTGCTGGCGTGGACCAGTCCTTCAACGAAGGTTTCTGCGAGTTCGACAAAAAATCCAAAATGCAGGACTCCGGAGATCACTCCATCGAAACTCTCTCCCACCAACTTGCTCAGATACTGCAATTGCTTCATCTTGATATGATCGCGTTCGGCCTCAACAGCCACCCGTTCTCGTTGAGAGCAATGTACTGTAATTTTATCCAGAGCTTTGATTGAAAGCGCTTGATCCTTTTGACCACCTGTATAGGCTTTCAGCAAACGATGAACGACCAGATCCGGATACCGTCTAATGGGTGATGTGAAGTGAGTATAGGTCGCAAAGGCCAATCCAAAATGTCCCCGGTTCTCGACTGCATAGATGGCCTTGGTCATGGAGCGCAAGGTCACCTTCTCAATAAAATGTCGATAGGGGCTTTCTCTCACCGCCTCAACCAGCTTTTGATAATCCAAAGGTTTGACTGGTGTTGTGATCTTTTGTTTGATCCCTAATTTTTGCAGGATCGATTGCAGCTTTGTAAGATCATCAGTTGAAGGTGGTTCGTGAACTCGATATAAACCCGGCAACTGGGACCTTTTGAATTTCAAGGCGAGGTATTCTGCTGTTATCCGATTTGCAATCAACATGAACTCTTCAACCAGACGGTGGGCTGTTAAGCGCCTGGATGGTTTAATTGAATAGGGAAAGCCCTTTTCATCCAAACTGATGATCGGTTCCGGAAGATCAAGATCAATACTGCCTCGGGCTTTTCGTTCTTTGAAAAGAATTTTTCTTAATTTTTCCATTTCATGAATATGGGATGCATGTTCATGCTTTTTTCCACCAAGGATCGATTCCACTTCTTCATAAGTGAAACGCTGTTGTGATCGAATGACAGCGGGAATGATCTCGTATCGGCCCACTTTTCCAGTCCGGTTGATATGCATCAGACAGGACATACTGAGACGGTCAATACCTGGTCTTAGTGAGCATAAGTCTGCTGCCAGACTTTCCGGGAGCATATGAATTGCTGATCCTACCAGATAGACACTGGTCCCTCGCTTTCGGGCACCTCGGTCAATGGGACTACCGGGAGTCACATAATGAGAAACATCAGCAATATGGACACCCAGGACCCAACCATCATCTTTCACCTCAATTGATATGGCGTCATCAAAATCCTGAGCTGTTTCTGGATCAATGGTGAAACACTTCAACTTTCGCAGATCGCGTCGATTTTCCAGCTCTGCCTTGATACCTGCCTGCGAATAAGATGCCGCCTGCGTCAATGCTTTACCAGTCCACCTGGTTGGCAGATCATGTTGCCTGATGATCAGAGCTATATCCAGACCAGGATCACCAGGATAGCCCAGCACTTCCGTGATCCGTACCAAAGGTTCAGGATGTCCCATTTCCCACTGCACCAGTTCCACAGCAACCACATTCCCATCTTTCACCTGGTTGGGAGGACCTTCTTCTACTGCAAATCGTACACGAATACGCTTATCATCAGGAATGACCCATTCCCCAAACCGATCGAATTGATAGGTCCCTACAAATTGGGTCTGATGACGATGGATCACTTCAATGATCTGACCGTCTGGTTTATCCCCAGACTGTTTCTTAAGGATACGAACTCTTACCAGATCCCTGTGCAAGGCGTGTTCCATGTGTTGAGCTCGTACAAATACCTCAGACCCATCTTTCAGCTCGACAAACCCAAAACCTCTGCTGGTTACTGACAGAGTCCCGGTTTTTTCCTGCTGTTTAGGTTTATAGGCGTATTGGTGCCGACCTTTGCTATCAATCAATCCTCCCCGATATAGCTCTATCAAGACCACCTTCAGCATCCGATAGTTCTGCTCTTTGATATGAGCGGCTTTTAGCAGGGCTCTGGGTTTATACCAGCGACCTTGATTTTGTTTCAATACATCCAGCAACTTTTTTTTGATCATTGATCTATCCATGATACCCTTCCGGAATATTCGATATGTAAAAAACTATTACGAAGACCAAGGCCCTCATGACCAGCCAGGATCAACTTCAGAGGACCGCGTCCTGTACTTAACTGAACTCCCACGCCATAGCCAGTGATATGCCTGACCACCTTGGAATCATAATAAATTCCCAGGTCTAATAAGATCACCAGTTGTGATTGACTTCCCAGTAAAAGATGCAGA
>JAYEKW010000206.1 GCA_034716895.1 Candidatus Neomarinimicrobiota bacterium | reverse complement strand
CGCCGGGTAGCTATTCATATTTAATCCCTTCGGGATATTTCTTTAGCAGATAAATCAGGTCTCATTCACCATTTTGACGCTTCTTCCTATGACCCCAGGTACGCATTTAGGGGAAGAACCAAAAATAAATCACCATCCTCCCATACACCTTATACCCCAAAATACCCCCAAACTCATCAATAAATACCCCACAAAGCAAGAAATAACCCCTATAATCAACTTTCAACTTTCAACTTTCAGACTTTCGACCTTCAGACTTTCGACCTTCGACCTTCGACCTTCGACCTTCGACTTTCGACTTTCCGCTTACTACAAACTCATTATCATTGTAATGTCAATAAAGACTAATATATTAGTAGATAAGTGAATATATAGAATGTAAGGGCTAATATAATGGACAATAATAAATTTATATTAGATGATTTCAATCCACCAGCTATTGCTCGGGGGATCGCTGAAAGGATGAAGGCGTTTCGGATTTCCCAAAATGTTACCCAGGCAACTCTGGCTCATCGGTCTGGTGTGAGTCTAGGAAGTATTAAGCGATTTGAATCACAGTATAAAATATCTTTAGCTAACCTGTTGAGGATTGCCCAAGTATTAGAGGCTTTGGAAGCCTTTCATCATTTATTCCCTACCATGGAATATAGGAACATGGATGATTTGCTGAAGTCGAAACAGAAGCACAGTCGCAAGCGAGCCAGAAATGTTTAAACCAGTTGAAAAATCAGAAGTATATCTAGGTGATCAAATTGTCGGTAGATTAGCTATAACGGCAGAAATGCGATGCGCTTTTGAATATACCCCTCAATTCCTAGCTACTGGCTTTGCCATATCACCATTCTATTTGCCGCTAAAGCCTCGTCTTTTCCTGGCAGCAGCAGAACCATTTTCTGGCGGCTTTGGTGTATTCAACGACAGTTTACCTGATGGTTGGGGAAATCTATTGCTTGATCGATTGCTGGCCAGTAGAGGAATTGATCATCGGTCATTGTCACTTCTGGATCGCTTAAGCCTGGTAGGGGGTGCTGGTATGGGTGCTCTGGAGTATCGGCCTGACCGGAGTTTTAGTAATAATCAGAGTAAGTTGGATATTCCAACTATTGCGGCTGAAATAGAAAAGATTTTAGCTGAGACTCAATACACACAGAACCTGGAGCTTTTGGTTGCAGTAGGAGGGTCTTCAGGAGGTGCCAGGCCAAAAGTGATGCTGCAAGTGGATGGTCGGTCCTGGCTGGTGAAATTCCCTGCTCCTCAAGATGCCTCAGATATTGGTGAGGTTGAATATAAATATTCCAGGGTTGCGAAGCTCTGCAAGATCATCATGCCCGAGACAGCACTTTTTGAGGATAAATACTTCGGAGTGAGAAGATTTGATCGAGTAGGTACCAATAAGATACATATGCTGACTGCCTCAGGACTATTGAATGCCAGTCATCGATATCCTGCTCTGGATTACGTAGATCTAATCAAGGCAACTCGCATTTTGACTGGAAATATCGAAGATGCTTACCGACTGTTCCGGCTCGGAGTATTCAATGTGCTCACAGGCAATAGAGATGATCATGCTAAAAATTTTTCCTTTCTATACAAGGATAACCAGTGGCAATTGGCTCCGGCATATGATCTTGTACCCAGTCCTGGATTTGGCGGGAATCATACAACCACCATGGCCGGTTCAGGCCAACCAGATAGAAATGATATGGTAACGGTCTCAGATCAGTGTGATTTGGACCGAAAAGTATCCCAAAATGTCATTGATGAGGTATATGAATTATCCACCCCAATCCGCCAAATTCACTGGTGACACTATCCTCCAACCAGCTTTTCACCTTCGACCTTAAGACCTTTGACTTTCTGACACATCATAACTTTTCACCCATCTTCGCTCTATGAGCTACGCTGGGCATGCTTCTAACCC
>JAYEKW010000205.1 GCA_034716895.1 Candidatus Neomarinimicrobiota bacterium | reverse complement strand
AGCTACGGGTCTGCCATCTTCCAGATTCGCGATGACCTGTGACATAAACCCGGTGGCACTGCTGCTGGTATAATGGCCACTGCTGCGAAAATGATAGTGCAAAGCAGTCACACCATCGGCCGTATTCGCTGTTGAGCCCTCTGCTTCAAAATCCATATTCACACTGACTGCTGTGTGATAACTCAGAAGTCCTGCAGCCTCTTTTTGAGCTGGAGTGGACAATTCCGTGGCGTAGTTATCCAGAGTATTGGCCCAGTCATAATTATAATTACTGTAATCAACATAATGATTGATCCCATTATCCCAGTATGAATTACTGCCAGTCCCCTGGGGCGGCCAGTGGTAATATGTCAGAATCTCAGCCAAAGCGGTAGCCACACAACCGGTGGACCAATGATTCGGAGTAAAAAGATTAAAGACCATGGCACCAGCAGCCCAACCCTGGCCCCAGGGCGGCGTTTCATTAAAGATGATGGTATCCAGACGGGTGGTTTCCCCAGGTGTATCATTCAGAAGTAACTGCCATTCAAGCGCATGATCAATCTGCTCATTTGGATCCTGTTGTGCCCGATAAATCCGATTTGGTAAATCCATTTTCAATAATTGGATCAGGGGATGATCATCTTGAAATGATTGTTTATTCCCCCGCTGAGAAACAGCAATAAGCGGTGTGGTTTCCTGAGAAGCAGAAAAGATGAGGTAACCTCCCTGGGCAGGATATAGAATCCAGGCAATCAATTCACCTTTAGTTCTGATTTCCTGCACTTCATCCAGGGATGTGATCCCATTTTGATAAATATCAGAATGACTCTGCTGCCAATTTTGGGATAACTTTAACAATTCAGCTTTCGTAAAATCATAGTTATTCGCCTGGACATTGAGGATCAATGCGAGAAACAGGACTATTATTTTAGCTGTAAATCTCATTTTCGGCTTTTTTTATATCCCTCTGGATACGAGGTGGTTGGGTGGGCTGTAGAGACGTTGCATGCAACGTCTCTACAGGTAATCGTTGTTGTTATATTATTTCTATTCATCCCAAACCACCCGGAAACCCAAATCAGCCAGAGCCAGTTCCGGTGCCAGGGCTACGCGATAGGAAACCTTTGTGACATCCAGACCGGCTCCCCAGCTCCCCCCTTTAAAGGTCCGCATCGTTCCTGTTTCCGGTCCCTGGGGATCAACATGAGTCTCGTCTTTGGCTAAATTTCTATAGGTTCGTGAGTTGAACCAGTCTGAACACCATTCCCAGACATTGCCAGACATCTCATGCATTCCATTACCGTTGGCAGTGAGAAACCCAGCCGGTAAGGTTTGAGGATAACGCTTTTGGTCATTGGGATCAGTTGATCCATCAAAATTGATCTGCTGAACCAGGCGGTCATAATCATTGCTGTTGGACGCATAAATGTGCAGAGAATCATCCCAGAAACCGGCGGCGCGCACCCACTCTGTTTCTGTAGGTAATCTGCCACCAACATAATCAGCATAGGACACTGCGGCATGCCAACTTACATGGGTCATGGGATAATACTGACGATTGGGGACTGCTGTGAAGATACCCTTCTCATAGTTGAGCATATCACCTGGATGATGGGCATCAAAATGACAGACCAGGTTTCCAGCGGTATCCACAACTTGCCGCAATTCCTTTTCAACCTGATAGTCACCCCTGCCCAATTTGTCGTTGATAAATGAGGCAAATTCTGCAATAGTGACCTCTGTTGCAGCCATTTTTAATGCTTTTACAGCCACTGCCCTGCCGCGATATATAAAATTGGCAGCGGGAAGCTCTATCACTGCCGGGTCGGGTCGGTGATCCTCACTATCAACAAGGTTAGCTTTAAGGGGGTATAGTAATTCAGCATGGATCCGGGTAAAGAATTCGCCAAATAGCTTTGCTGTATTGGCACGATCGACCGGGTCGAAC
>JAYEKW010000204.1 GCA_034716895.1 Candidatus Neomarinimicrobiota bacterium | reverse complement strand
ATTAGTCCTTAGCGCAGGGACAATCTTCCTCCAGCGGTTCGATCTTGAATCTGAGTGTCTTTTTCTTCCCATCACGGATCAGGGAAAAGGTAATATCATCATCCCAATTTTTAGAGGTCTTGTAGATCTGATAATCAATGATATTCGTAAAGCATTTATTATCAACTGCTAGAATTAGATCGCCTCTTTTTAGGCCATTTTCCCAGGCGATAGTTTCGGGTAAAACGCGAGTGATGAGCAGCGTATCAATTCCCTGCATTTTTGCTGAAAATCCTAACGATGGATATAGTTCTTGAGTCATCAAGGGCTTGCCCCAGATATAATCTGCTAAAGAACGGGTGACGACTTTATAAGGGGTGCTGTCTTCCATGCCCATACCCATGTGCATTGACATGGCTGATTTTTGAGATTTAGGCATGCCACCAGATTCCTTTTTAGCGACTGTAGCCGTCTCTGAACTTGTCGGGGGGGGCATACCAGGCATCCCTGAGGGCATTTTTCCTTTTTTACCCGGTGTATCTTTCATGGGCGCATGAGCCATGGCAGGTTTGGTCTTTTCGACGATAGGCATCTCCGCCACTTTTGCATCTGACTTATCCCTTTTGCCACCGAACAGTCTCTTAAAGAAACCTGATTTAGCCTTTTTATGTTTTGCTGCTTCGTCGTCTGCTTTTTCTTTTTCCAGATGGCGGCGCACTTTCATCATGCCAAATTCTTCAACTTCTTCATCCACGCCAACAGCTACTACTGATGCAAAAGACAGTTCTGAACGATCTTGAATAATCCGTCCGATACCGAAATTATACACGACATGGCCACTTCCGGCCAGGGTTACAACAACAGCGTCTGGATTTGCCAGAGCATGTCTAATGGAACCTTCTCCCATGGCAGTATCCCAAAGGCTTTGGGCGGCATACATATTGGGAAAAAAGCTTGGCATAGTAGCATCCATTCCTTGAGTTGCCGAAGCAAAATAAAAACGATGTTCCTGATTTTCGAGATGGATATCTGGAATGGCAGCTCGTTCCTCATCAGAAAGTCCGGCAATACCAACCCTGTTTATTCTAGAAGCATATTTTGAGGGTACATTCACACCTTTCAGGGCGATGTCATTGTCGCGACAATAGTCAAATATTTCCTTATAGTAGCGGTAGTTGTGTCCCCAGGAAACAAAAAATCCATCAGCTTTCAACCATTCATCCTCGGTCATTTTTCCTGCTGTCCATTGTGCCAGAAGTGAGTCTTGGGCAGGATTGAACATCTCAAGGGCCAGGATAACCTTTTTGCCTCTTTCATGGAGACCTCGGATGATATCAAGTTGCATATCATGATGAGATTGATCTGTGTGTGTTTCTCCCACCATAACGATCCGTTTTGAAGCAAGATCATCAATCATTGATTCTTTGTCTACCACTACGTTGCTATCGGTATTAAGAATTTTATTGAGCTCAGCCTTGACATAATGATATCTCTTGGATTCATCTCCCAGAGGTAATCTATCTACATCAATATGATCAGCTGCAACAATCCTGCTGATCAAGAAAATAATCATTAGAGCTGTCATCGTTTTTATTCTCATTTTCTTTTCCTCATAATTTTCGAAAAATCTAATATTATTAGCACATAATGATACAAAGATTATGGGCTATTAACCCGGCCCATGTTATCCGTAAGTATATTTTCATATATAGCCACAAAGTCACTAAGGCACTATGTTCTATAAATTCCCTGAATGGCTCTTTGAGCCTTTGCTTGTCCGGCGTAGCTCTTCCAGCGAAGATGGATGTCTTCGTGGCAAAAGAACTTACACTGCTGCGAGGTGATGACTCCTGATGCAACCGGCTATCTCAGGCCAGCTTAATAACCTGTCTCCATCCATCCCTGTCCAAAATAAATAAATAATTTTCAGACACAGATTATACACGGATGATCTTTATCCCAACAACCAGAAAATCCAGATCACAGCCACGGCTGGTCCCAGAATTCCCATAAGCAGTCCACCTTTTAGAAAATCAGTGGATTTAAGGTCGCCTGTTGCAAAAGCAATGGCATTGGGAGGTGTCGAGATCGGTAAGCACATCGCGGCCGAAGCGCCAACGGCCAGGGGGATGACAATAAAGGGCTCAAATCCAACTGCCACAGCCATTCCCAGCGGCGCCAGGATATTGGTGGCGGCCGTATTGCTCATAAAATTGGACAACAATGTGGTGATATAGGCCAGCAGAAATGCCAGAGCCATCAGACCCAGCGATCCAATGGGTAGTAAACCTAACAGCCATTCGGCCAAACCGGTTTTTTGAATGGCCACTCCTAATGACAACCCACCAGCCAGTAGCAATAATACATCCCATTGGAGACGACGTACTTCTGTGATGGTCAGAATTCCCGCTACTGCAAAAATGGTAATGGGTAGAAAAGATACAACGGCAGTAGGCATGCCATGCAGGGGGCCGGTCATCCAAAGTAAAACAGTCACCATGAAAACCGGGAAAACCAGGAGCCGTTTCCACATGGGCAGCAATGACCCCGTGCGGGTTTCCCATTCCAGTCCGCGTAGATCCAGACTCTTATTCATTGAAGGATGAGCAAATTTCAGATAGAGCCAAATTATAAAGAATAAAATCAGGGCAGGTGGTAATCCAGCCATCATCCAGTGGATAAAATCAATATTGTGCTTTTCAGATAAAAGTCCGGCAGCAATGGCATTCGGTGGACTACCAATAATAGTGGCCATGCCACCCACATTGGCCGAAAAAGGGATACCTAGCAAGAGTGCTTTTGCAAAAGGGTCCTTCTTGTCCAGGGCGGCGATGACGGGAGCCATGACCGACATCATCATGGCAGTTGTGGCTGTGTTGGACATGAACATGGAAAATAGAAAGGTGATACCCATGGCGCCCAGGAGGATGATGGAGGGGCGGGTACCGAAACCTTGCAAGACGAAACGGGCCATCATGCGGTCCAACCCAGTGGTTTGGGCTGCTTGACCCAGGACAAAGCCGCCCATAAACAGCCACATGATGGGGCTGGCCCAGGGAGCAATGAATATTTGCCAGTCCTTGGCTCCAGTGGCAAAAACACCACCTGGACGACCCAGGATCAAGATTTCCAGACCGATGATCAGGATGGCCACTGCAAAGGCCGGGATAGCTTCACTAACCCATAAACCAGCGGCAAAGAGCAGGATAAAGAGCGCCCACATGGGAGCTGGTTCGAGTCCTGTGTAATTCGGAAGAAAAGTAATGACTGCCGCAACCAAGGCGGATATCACCAGCTTTGCCAGACTCCTGGTGGAAGAGATCTCCAATTTCCCTATTAATCGAGCTGCCTGTCTTCTAGTATCTAGCATATTCCAAACACCCTACTATTGTGGCCTGCTTGCCAGGGCGAAGCTCGCCGAGCGAAGCCTGGTCTTCTAGTATCTAGCATATTCCAAACACCCTGCTATTGTGGCCTGCTTGCCAGGGCGAAGCTCTCAGAGCGGAGCCTGGTCTTCTAGTATCTAGCATTTTGGGAGTTAGGAACCTTGCGAGGGGTTTAGAATCCACGCAAGGTATGGATCCTATTGTTAGCGTTCATGCTCGATCAGGACCTCAGCCACTGCCCGGGAGCAATCTGCCAGATCGGTGAGATCATAGCCACCTTCCAGGCCAACCAGGAGATGCGGTGTGATATCCAAGCAATATCTGGTAAATTCAGCAAAGTGTTCTGGTAAGAGTTGCATGCCACCTATTGGGTCGTTCTTGCTGGCATCAAAGCCGGCACTGACGATCAGGAGTTCCGGTTCCCAACTTTTGAGAAAGGGAAGTACCTTTTTATCAAAGGCCGAGTAGTAGGTTTCTTTTCCAGAACCTATGGATACAGGTATATTCAAAACATTGTTATACTCACCCTTTTCGTATTCTGCCCCGGTTCCGGGAAAATAGGGCCATTGGTGCAGGGAGCAGTAGGCCATATTTCGTTCAGCTTCCAGAGTGTGCTGGGTCCCGTTTCCATGGTGGACATCCCAATCCAGAATTGCAACCCGATCTATGCCTTTAACATACATGGCATAGTTAGCGGCGATGGCACAATTGTTAAACAGGCAAAACCCCATGGCATGGTCTGCCTCAGCATGATGGCCAGGTGGTCGAGAGAGAACGAAAGATGATTCTTTTTGATCAACCAGATGATCCACACCGTCCAGCCAGGCGCCAGTACTACGCAGGGCGATATCATAACTCTCAGGACTTACCATCGTATCCGGATCCATACTAAAACCACCACGTTCGGCAGTATTCTTGACATTAAGAATATGGGCTTTAGTATGAACTAATTGTAGTTCTTCAGGTGTGGCTTGGCGTGGTGCGACCCATTTGATCTCGCTGATCTGATTACTCTTTTGGATGCCCTCAACACAAGCTTTCAGTCGCTCAGGTCTTTCAGGATGACCAAATCCGGTATCGTGTTGCAGGAACCGATCGGTATAGAAAATATTTATCATGGGCTGAAGATATTCAAATCTCATGCCCGTCACAGGTAATTGGCAATATAATTTTCACAAAAGCATACAGTGGAAATGATTTTAGTTATTGTAAATAGGACTTTCGGAGTTTAAATATGACCAAGGAGTCATATTATGAATAATAATTCAAATTCAGATACACTAAGTCGTAAAGACAGAGAGCGACAACGACACCGTCACGAGATCATCGAGGCAGCTGTACACTTATTTGCCAGAAATGGGTTCAACGAAACAAAGCTTGAGGATGTAGCTGCTTTGGCTGAGTTCGGAAAGGGTACGATCTACAATTATTTTGAGAATAAGGGTGATCTTTTACTTTCCAGTATCAAGTTTGCGATTGAAGATGCCCAAAGATATCTCCAGGATCAATTACGTGATGTTGACGATGTGATTGAGCGTCTCAGTCTTATTGTAATTGCGCAATTCGATTATTATGATCAAAACGAAGACTACATGCGTCTTATGGTATCCCAGCATAGAAATATTGTCCAAGAAATGACGCACATGAACAACTCTGGATTGTATAAAGAAAAGTTGAAGCTTAGCAATATGCTCGTGAAAGAATTCCAACGAGCCATAGATACCAATAGGATCAAACCAGGATCAGCAAAATCTTATACCAATTACTTGCTTGGGATGATCCATGGACAGGTTAGAGGGCTTAGTTCGGGCGAGATTGAGAAAGATGAGATCAATCCGAAGGAAATCGTCGACATCTTTTTATATGGAGCAAGTCATGCATAAATATCTAAGAATCCTTTTAGTTATTTTCAGTATGCTTGGTAGTGGGGGCTATGCTGAAACATTGGAATTAAACCTGGAGCAAGCCATTGGCCTGGCTTTGAAGAACAATGTAAGCATGCAAAATGTTCAGGAAGATCTGACCAAAGCCAAAGCTCAACGCAAAGAGGCATTTTCTTCGGCTTTGCCGGTTATTTCCGCTTATGGACAAGTCTCTCACAGCTTTTCCATTGCTTCACAGCCCATGTCATTTCCAGTACCCTTTGGGATCATTGACGCTGCCGGAAATCCGGTTCCGCTAACCGATGCATCCGGTAATCCAGTTCCATTCACCGATCCCAATGGGAATGTTATACCAGGGATGAACCTGCAAATGACCGGTGTGCAGCTTGTGCCTGTGAATTTGGCCTTTGGCACGGATAATAGTATGGTGTACGGTTTTAATCTCACGCAGCCGTTGTTCGAAGGAAGGGTGATCGCCGCGATCAGAGGAGCCAATGTCTATGGCGATCTGGCTAATTCGGTTGCTCAAGTCACCCGCCTTTCTGTTATTGAGAACACAAAAAAAGCTTTTTACCAGACCCTCCTGGCTGATAGAATGACCGTTGTTATGGAACAGTCTCTCCAAGTGATGAAACAGAATTTAGATAATGTTTCAGCTCTTTATGCCCAGGGGAAAACAGCCGAATTTGATGTGATCAGAGCTGATGTGCAAGTCGCCAACCAGACCACCCGGGTCAGTAATGCACGTAAGATGCGCGCCCTGGCTCTGGCAGCGTTCAAACGAAATTGCGGACTGAGCATTCAACAGGATATCAAGACCCTTGGCCAACTTGAGGTCGAGATCAAAAGTGATCTGGTACTGGCTGATCTGGAACAGAGATTACTGTCCAATCAACCCTTACTTGATCAACTAAATTCGAATGTGCAACTGATGAAAGAGAATATTCTCATGGTCAAGGCCGAGTTCATGCCCTCGGTTGCACTGACAGGTTCTTTTCAGCAGATGCTACCCTTTAATGATGGAAGCTATGAGGAGGCTGAATTCAGAGAGTCATCATCTCTGGCACTTGGTATTAACCTCCCGCTATTTAACGGTTTCGGTTCTACAGCCAGAGTTCAGAAAGCCCGTGCTGATCACCGTAAAGCTGAATATCAGCAACAGGATGTCAGGGAAAACCTGCTCCTCGAACTAAAGAATATTTATCTCAGTATTGTGGAATCATCCCGGAAGATCGAAGCCGGTCGTAAGGGTGTCAAACAAGCTCATAAAGGAGTGGATATGGCCCAACGTCTTTTTCAACAAGGGATGGCCAGTCAACTTCAGGTGTTGGATGCTCAATCGGCCAGCGATCAGGCTGAGTTGGGACTTTATCAGGCGTATTTTGAATATAACAGTGCACGGGCATCATTAACGCGTGCTCTTGGAGAAGAATAATGGGAAGTATCAGAACAGCTACGATGATAATTATAATGGCCACCAGCTGGCTTTTGCTGGCAGGTTGCAGTGGACAGACAGACACCAAAGAGCAGATCGTGCAAAGAGTACCAGTAGCCGTCACTCCAGTTCAGTATCAACCCTTCCAGATCGACTACCATAGTATCGGACGGGTGGTCTCTGAAAACCAGGTCATGCTATTGTTCCAATCAGCCGGACAGGTTGATTCCATCTGGGCTCAAGTGGGTGATCATGTAGTGCAGGATCAACGGCTGGCTAGTATAGAACCGGATGTTTATGCAACCATGTACACGCAAGCAAGATCCATGTTTGAGAAATCCAAACGCGATCTGGAAAGTTCCCGTTCCTTATATAGTTCAAAGGTGATCTCATCAGACCAGTTTGAAATGGCTCGAATTGGTTTGGACAATGCCAGGGCTGGCTTTACTCAGGCGAAGAATGCCATGGAGAATACGGTTCTCAGTGCACCCTTCAGCGGTTGGATCGTCACAAAAAATTTAAATGTGGGAGATCTGGTTGCCCCCGGTTCTGCCATGCAGCCACCTTTCGTTCTCGCTGATATGGATCAGTTAAAAATAATAGTTCCCGTTCCGGAAGCCCGGATCGGCCAGATCAGATCGGGGCAACAGGCTCAGGTCACATTCAAAACTTTCCCGGATCGCACCTTCACCGGCGAAGTGCTTCGGGTTGGCATGGCACCCAAGGATTTTTCAAATAACTATGATGTTGAGGTACGCCTGATCGGTGATGTTAGTGGCTTGAAACTGGGTTTGATAGCTGATGTTCGGATTGTTCTAGAATACTATAAGGCAGCCCTGGTTGTCCCCTTGAATCTGATTCAGGATGATGGAACCAGCCAATTCATTTATGTCGCAGAAGACAGCCTGGCTGTTCAAAAGGCAGTCACGATCCGTGCATTATCAGGCTCGGAAGTATTTATCCATGCCGAGGTTTCCCCTGGTGATATCTTGATCGTTAAGGGGTACAATGATGTGCAGGATGGTACCCTTCTGGACATCGTGGAGTAGGGGGAGGACGCTTCATGAAACTATCAAAACAGGCCATAAATCACCCTAAAGCGGTCATGTTTGGTGCGCTGCTGATTTTTATTGCCAGTATGGCTGCCTATTTTACGCTGCCACTGGAACTGGTTCCCGATGTTGAAATACCTTATGCCTTTGTGTCTGCAACCTATGTGGGTGCGGCTCCTTCTGAAGTAGAAATGGAGATTCTGAAGCCACTTGAAGAAAAACTGGCTCAACTGCAGGACGTGGAAGAGATCGTTGGGTATGCCATTCAGAATGTTGGTTTTATTACAATCAAATTCTCTACAGATGCGGATATGGAAACCAGTCTGGATGATCTGAAGGAGCAAGTGAATGAAGCCATCCCTGACCTGAGCGATGAGGTCGAGAATGTTACGGTTCAGGATGTGGACTTTTCTAATTCACCCATTAGTATTTTAAATATATACGGGGATTTTCACCCCCATATCCTGCGGACCCAGGCTGAGTTGATCAAAGATCGTTTGGCCAGGGTTTCCGGTGTCAATCAAGTCGAAATGTTTGGTGGTGAAGAGCGTGAAGTGGCCGTTGAGCTTGACCCTGATCTGTTGTTGGCCAATAATCTGAGTATTCCTCAGGTTCTCATGGCTTTGAAACGCAGTAATCTGAATTTTCCAGGTGGAACTGTGAAGCTGAAGAATCAGGATATTTTTGTGCGGACAGTGGGAAAATTTACTGAGATCCATGATATTGAGAATACGATTCTCGGTGTGGATGCCACTGGAAATATCAAACGTATTCGGGATGTGGGCACGGTGATAGACGGTTACGAAACCCCCTCCAGCTATTCCAGGTATCAGGGCAAGAATAGTGTCACCTTGTTGATCACCAAACGACCGGGTGCTCATATAGTTGAGGCTACTGAAGCCATCGAAGCTACC